>NZ_CAHJWX010000225.1 GCF_903643065.1 Sphingomonas bacterium
GCGTCGCGACGGGCCGGCGCAGCTGCTCCAGCCCGGCGATGCCGCACAGCCCGCAACTCGTGTCGCTGGTCCGGTGCCGCACGCGATCCGCCATGCGGCCGCGACAGCGCTCGGCGAGCGTGATCCGCAACACCCAGCCGTCCGGTCCCTCGAACGGCTCCGCGTCCACGACGTCGGCGGCGTCGTCGACCAGCCGCTCGGTCAGCATGAAGCCGGTCGCGAACGCGGGCAGGTCCGCCGGCGTCATCATCATCACCGCATAGCCAAGCCCGTCCACCTCGACCGCGATCGGCGCCTCGACCGGCAGCACGCGCTCGCCCGGCGAAGCGCCATCGGGTCGCAGCACCAGCGTCGGCGCGCGAGCCCAGGACGTCATAGGGCCAGCAGGTCTTCCCCATCACGCACCAGCGCGTCCAGGTCGGCGGGCGTGTTGACGTTGGCGATCGGCCCCGACGCCGCGATCGGCAAGGCGCCGATCGCGCGCGCCCAGCCCCGCACCGATCGATCATCACCACCAGCCATCGCCAGCGCGCGCCCGGCCAACGCGACGGACCAATGCCCCAGCACCGGCGCGTCCTCGCAAAAGGACGGCGCGCGTCGCAGCAGCGCGGGCAGCAGCTCGGGCGGCAGGCGCACCATGTCGCAGCCGATCGTCAGCACGCTCGCGAAGCCGTGCGCCGCCGCGAAGCCGAGTGCCCCGGCGATCCCGCCCAGCGGGCCCAGGCCCGGCGCGGGCAGGTCGTCCACCTCGCCACGCGTGCCGCCGACGACCACCACGCGATCGACGTGCTGGCCGATCAGCGCCGCCGCATGATCCGCCAGCGCGCGCCCGTGCCAGGCGGCGGCGGCCTTGTCCGACCCAAAGCGCGATGAGCGCCCGCCGGCAAGGACGGCACCCAAGACCGGCTGGTGCGTCATGCCGCGCGCTCCACCCGCACCGGCACCGATTTCGCGGCGGGCACGTGGCTTTCCTCCGCGTGGTGCGCGACGGGAATCAGCGGGTTGCACTCCGGATAGTAACCGCCGACGCAGCCGCGAGGGATGTCATAGGCGACCACCCGCAGGCCCTCAACGCGCGCGTCGGCATTGTCGCCATGGTCGCCGACCAGGTGAACCGTCTCGCCGTCGCGCAGCCCCATCTCGACGAGGTCGAGCCGGTTCATCAACGCCACCTGCCGCGTGCCCTTGATGCCGCGGAACCGATCGTCATAGCCATAGATCGTCGTGTTGAACTGGTCGTTGGAGCGCAGCGTCACCAGCCGCATCCGCCCAACCTGATCCTCGAAGCCGGTCGAGTTCATCACCTTGGGCACGTTGAACTCGGCCCGGCCCGACGGCGTCGTCCATTGCCGATGCGCGGCAGGGACGCCCTTCCAGAATCCGCCCGGCACGTGCAGCCGCTCGTTGAAGCGCGCGAACTGGTCCGGATAGGTCGTCTCGATCGCGTCGCGCACGAGCGAATAGTCGGCGACCCACTCCTCCCACGGCACCTTGGGATTGGGCGGCAGCGTCGCGCGGGCGATCCCGGCGATGATCGCCGGCTCGCTCAGCAGCGTGTCCGCCGCCGGCTCCACCCGCCCGCGAGAGCCATAGATGCGGCTGAACGAGTCCTCCATCGTCACCGTCTGCGACCCGGTCTTCTGCCGATCGAGCTCGATCCGGCCAAGGCAGGGAAGCAGGTAGCAGGTCCGGCCCGTCAGCAGGTGCGACCGGTTGAGCTTGGTCGCGATATGGACGGTCAGGTCGACATCCGCCCAGGCGGGCTCGGTCAGGCGATGATCGGGGATCGCGCGAGCAAAGTTCCCGCCCAAGGCGACAAAGGCCTGCACCTCGCGCTTCACCAGCGCCTCGCACGCGCCCACCGTGTCCCAGCCCTCGTCGGTCGGCGGATCGAAGCCGAACTGCTTCTTGAGCTGCTCGACGGGCACCAGCTCGGTCTTCTCGGTGATCCCGACGGTGCGCTGGCCCTGCACGTTGCTGTGCCCGCGCACCGGGCCGAAGCCCGCGCCGGGCTTGCCGACATTACCGCGCAACAGCATGAAGTTGACCAGCATCTGGAGGTTGGTGATGCCGTGGACGTGCTGGGTCAGCCCCATGCCATAGACGCAGATCACCGCCTTTGCGCGCGCATAGATCGCCGCCGCGCTCTCCAGCGCGTCGCGGGTCAGCCCGCTCTCATGCTCGATCGCCGCCCAGTCCGCTTCCCGCGCATGCTGGGCGACCGCGTCGAAGCCCCTGGTGTGCTGGCCGATGAAGCCATGGTCGATTACCGCCGGCGCACCCGACTCGTGCGCGCGGTCGTCGAGATGGACGACATGCTTGATCATGCCCAGCAGCGCGGCGATGTCGCCCCCCGCCTTTACCTGATGATATTGGGACGCGATCGGGGTGGACTTGCCGGTCAGCATCTCGACCGGGCTCTGCGGGTCGGTGAAGCGCTCAAGCCCGCGCTCCTTGAGCGGGTTGAACACGACGATGTCGACGCCGCGCTGGTGGCATTCGGCGAGCGGGCGCAGGAAGCGCGGGCTGTTCACGCCCGGATTCTGGCCGAAATAGAAGATCGCGTCGCATTTCTCGTAATCGGTGAAGTGGATCGTGCCGACTGGCGAGCCGATGCACGAGCGCAGGCCCACCGACGTCGTCTCGTGGCACATGTTGGACGAGTCGGGCAGGTTCTGGTGGCCGTGCAGGCGCGCGAACAACGCCCACATGTAACTCGTCTCCAGGCTCGCGCGGCCCGACGCATAGGCGATCACCTTCTTGGGATCGCAGGTCTTCAGCTTGGCGCCGATCTCCGCGAACGCCTCCTCCCACGACACGGCGAGGTAGCGGTCGCTGCCCGCATCGTACCGCATCGGATGGGTCAGCCGCCCCGCCTGTTCCAGATCGTGATCGGACCAGCTCAACAGGTCGCCGACGCGGTGCTTCTGGAAGAACGCGGGCGTGGTGCGGAAGCGGGTGATCTCCCACGCGGTCGCCTTGCCGCCATTCTCGCAGAACTCGGCCACGGTGGGATGCGCCGGCTTGCCCCACGCGCAGCTGACGCACATGAAGCCGTCCGGCTTGTTCTGCCGCGCCCATTCCGCGATCGTCTCCGGTCCCGCCCGCTGCGAGCGGATGGTCTGGGACAATCCCTTCATCGAGCCCCATCCACCGGCGGGGGCCGTGTACGCCTTGATCTCGACCTTCTCGCTCATCCGCGCGCAATGCGCCACGCAAGCCCGGCATGCCATGGAAAAACGACGGTCCTTGCCCTAGGTCAGCACCATGACGACGCACACCACCCGCATGCTCATCCTCGGCTCCGGCCCCGCCGGCCTGTCCGCCGCCATCTATGGCGCGCGCGCGGGAATGAAGCCGATCGTGATCCAGGGCATCCAGCCCGGCGGCCAGCTCACCACCACCACCGACGTCGAGAATTATCCGGGCTTCGCCGACGTGATCCAGGGCCCGTGGCTGATGGAACAGATGCAGGCGCAGGCCGCGCAGGTCGGCACGACATTGCTGTGGGACACGATCGTGGAGGTCGACCTGACTCGCCGACCGTTCCGGCTGGTCGGCGACGGTGGCGATACCTATCGCGGCGACGTGCTGGTGATCGCGACCGGCGCGCAGGCCAGATGGCTGGGGCTGGAGAGCGAGGAAGCGCTCAAGGGCAAGGGCGTCAGCGCGTGTGCGACGTGCGACGGCTTCTTCTACCGGGGCAAGAAGGTGGCGGTGATCGGCGGCGGCAACACGGCGGTGGAGGAGGCGCTGTACCTCACCAACCATTCGCCCGACGTGACGCTGATCCATCGCCGTGACAGCCTGCGCGCCGAACGCATCCTGCAGGAACGGCTGTTCGCGCATCCGGGCGTGACGGTGCTCTGGAACAAGGAGGTGCGCCGCTTCGTCGATGGCGGCGGCAAGGCCGGGCTGGTCGCGCTGGAGCTGGAGGACACCGTCACCGGCGCGACCTCGCGGCTCGACACGGACGGCGGCTTCGTCGCGATCGGGCACCATCCGGCGACCGAGCTGTTCCGGGGCCATTTGGACCTCGACCGCGACGGCTATGTCGCGGTGACGCCGGGGACGACGAACACCAGCGTGCCGGGCGTGTTCGCGTGCGGCGACGTGGCGGACAAGATCTATCGCCAGGCGGTGACGGCGGCGGGCACCGGCTGCATGGCGGCGCTGGACGCGGAGCGGTTCCTGCAGGCGGCGGAGTTCGAGGAGATGGCGGTGGCGGCGGAATAGCCTGACGAGACAGCCCCATCGAACCGCGACCGGCCTAGTGGAGGCGAGCCACCATGCGCCGGATGACCTCGGGCACCTGGTCGGGATGGATGGCCGGGGCTTCGCCACGGGCGGCCACGCGCACCTCACGCGGGCTGCAGCCGAACAAGGCGCGGAAGCCGCGGCCCAGGCTGATCGTGTCGGCGAAGCCGTGCCGCTCCGCCACCCGCGCGATCGGCTCGTGCTCACCGGTTTCCACCAGGTCGCGGTAGAGCGCAAGCAGCCGGCGCCGGCGATCATAGGCCAACAGGCCACCCTCGCCCTGGAACAGGCGGTACAGCACCGAGCGGGAGGTGCCGGACGCGCGCGCCAGCCCGTCGACCGAGACGCTGCCGGGCGGCGCGGCGGCGATCAGCGCCTTGAGCCGCGCCAGCCGGCCGGC
>NZ_CAHJWX010000226.1 GCF_903643065.1 Sphingomonas bacterium
GCAGCCGCGCCCGGTCCGCCAGCGCCGCCGCATGCGCGGGGCTGGTCGTCGCCAGCCAGTCGACCAGCGCATGCACGGTCGCGGCCTCCGGCGGCGCGTCGACCAGCTCCTCGCCCAGGCCGATGCCCTCGCGCACACTCGCGAAATACAGGACCCGCAGCATATACCGTCAGTCCATGTGCTTCAGGCCGACGCGCAGATAGTCCCAGCCGGTGATCGCGGTCAGCACCGCCGCGCCCCACAGCGCGCCCAGCCCCACCGTCTTTATCCAGCCCGCCGCCGCCGCCCCGGCCAGGATCAGCGCGCCGAACGCGACCAGCTGCAGCGTTGTCTTCCACTTGGCCAGCCGCGACACGGGCAGCGACACCCGCAGCCCCGCCAGGAACTCGCGCAGTCCCGACACCGCGATCTCGCGCAACAGGATCACCAGCGCCGCGATCTTGTGCCAGCCGGCGATGTCCCCCGTGCCGACCAGCATCAGAATCACCGACGCGACCATGATCTTGTCCGCGATCGGATCGAGGAAGATGCCGAGCTTGGACACCGTCCCCTGCGCGCGCGCGAGATAGCCGTCGAGATAATCGGTGATCGCCACCACCGAATAGAGCACGAAGGCGACGGCATAGCCCGTCGTCCAGCCCGGCCACCACAACAGCCAGACCAGCAGCGGCACCGCGACGATGCGCGACAGCGTCAGCAGGTTGGGCAGCGTCAGCATCTCCTCGCGTCCTACCCCCTTCCCGCGCGGGCGCAAACCCTTGAGGTTGCGGCGCGCTCCGCTACAAGCGGCGCGGCCCATGACGCGCCGCACGCCCCGATGATCAACGCGCTCGGGCTGCTCAGGCGGCGCCGGTTCCTGCCGCTGTTCTGCACCCAGTTCCTGGGCGCCTTCAACGACAGCCTGTTCAAGCAGGCGGTGGTGCTGTTCGCCACCTTCCAGGTCTTCAACGACGCGCGCGTCGAGCAGAGCTTCACCGCGCTGGTGACGGGCCTGTCTACGTTGCCCTTCATCCTGTTCTCGGCGATCGCGGGGCAGCTCGCCGACGCGCATGACAAGGCGTGGATCACGCGCGTGGTGAAGACGGCGGAGATCGGGATCATGCTGCTCGGCGCGGCCGGCCTTTTGGTCGCGCGCGCGGGGCATTCGCACACCGGCATCCCCTTGATGCTCGCCACCATCTTCCTGCTGGGGCTGCATTCCACCTTCTTCGGCCCGATCAAATACGCGATCCTGCCGCAGCACCTGCCCGCCGACGACGTGCTCGGCGGCACCGGGCTGGTCGAGGCGGGCACCTATCTCGCCATCCTGTTCGGCACGATCCTGGCCGGCTATCTGTCGATCGAGGGCGCGGCGATCGGCGTGCTCGCGGTCGCGGCGATCGGCTGGATCACCGGCCGGCGCGTGCCGCCGGCGCCGCGCGCGGGGCCCCGGCTCGCGATCAACCTCAATCCGATCACCGCGTCGTGGCGGCTGGTCGCCTCGACGCTGCACATCCCGCGCCTTTACCTCGCGATCGGCGCGATCAGCTATTTCTGGACGATCGGCGCGGTGCTGATCATCGTCTTCCCGTCATTGGTGAGGAACGTGCTGACCACCACTCCCGTGGTCGCCAGCCTGTTCACCGCGACGCTGTCGATCGGCATCGCGATCGGCTCCGTCGTGATCAACACGCTGCTCCGGGGGCGCATCTCGGCGCGCTACGCGCCCGCCTCGGTGATCGCGATGGGGCTGTTCGTCGTGGTGTTCTCGCTCGTCGTGCGCGGCTGGACGCCCGCGCCCGCCGGGCATCTCTACGGCTGGAGCGAGTTCATGCGTCAGCCGCGCGCCGCGCTCGTGGTGCTGGCGCTGCTGGCGATTGCGGTGACGGGGGGCATGTTCGTAGTTCCGCTCTACGCCTTCCTGACCACCACGGTGGAGCGCGACCATACCGCGCGCACGGTGGCGGCGAACAACATCGTCAGCTCCGGCGCGATGGTGGTCGGCTCGGTCGGGGTGATCGGCATCAGCCGGCTCGGCGTGACGGCGGAGAACATGCTGTTCGTCGTCGCCGCGATGTGCCTGGGCGCCGCGTGGCTGGCGCAACGGCTGCACCGCGCCTGCGATCAGAAGATCAGCGTGTAGAAACAAATAAAGAACGCCGCGAAGCTGAGCAGGAACAGCCGCCAGTCCGCGTCGTCGTCGCGCGCGCGCGTCGGCGCGGCCGGCGGCGGCAGCGACCGGCGAATTGGGTGGCCGGCGGCTTCGGTGGAGAGGACAAGGCGTCGCGTCATGGCCGGATGTTAACGCCTTGTTGACGATCTAGACTAGCGGCAAAGAGCGTTAACGCGGTGGGTCAGTCGAACACGAACCGTCCCGGCGCGGGACGTCGCGCGCTACGGCCGCGATCCCGCCCCTGCCTCCTTCAAGGCACGGCGCAGGAACGCGACGCTCTCCGCCAGCACCGGCGCGCGGCCGCGAAACGGCACGGACAGCGCCATGACGATCGATTCGTGGCTCAGCCCCGGATGATCGAGGTGGATCACCGGCGCGCCGACCGCCCGCAGCCGCGCCGTCAGATTGACCGCATTGTGCGCGCCGACCTGCGTGTCCGCGCCGGCGGAGATCAGCAGCAGCGGTGGCGCGGCGGCGCCGGCATGGTTGATCGGCTGCGTGTCCGGCCCGTCCGCCACGCCCCGGAACGCGTCGATCGCGCGCTCCTTGCGGAACGGGAAGAAGTCGTACGGCCCACACAGCCCGACGCCGGCCTTGACGAACCCCGGCGCGACCCCGGCCGCGCGCAGCCAGCGCGGATCGAGCGCCAGCATCGCCACCGTATAGCCGCCCGCCGAGTGGCCCGCGATCGCGACGCGCCCCGGGTCGCCGCCATAGGCCGCGACATGATCCTGCACCCAGCGCATCGCCTGCGCATTGTCCTGGAGGAACGCCGGATAGCGCACCGCCGGCACCTTGCGGTAATCGGGGACGACGACGACGAAACCGGCGCGCGCGAACGCCCGCCCGGCGAACGCATAGGCGCCGCGCGACCCGTGCACCCAGCCACCGCCGTGAAAGAAGACCAGCACCGGCCGCCGCGTCACCGGCCCCGCCGGGCGCCACACATCCAGCCGCTGCCCGTGCGTCCCGAACGGCACGCCATCCGCCGCCTGCTCGACACCACGCCCCCCGCCCGCGACCGCGTCGGCCCAGCTCAGCAGGCGCGGCGGATCGACGAACAGATAGGCCGCCGCGCCCAGCCCGACGACCAGCATCAGCAGGGCAAGCAATGCTCGCTTCACGGGCACGGCGCGCGGCGGAGCGGATCGGTCATGACCGCACGACGCGCGGCGGCGCCGCGAGCAGCTCGTCCCGGGTGAAGAGGGTTCTGGCGTATCCATCGACATGCCGGCGAGAGGCGCCCTCGTCGAGCTCGGCATGGCGCAACAGGTCGACGCGCACGGCCAGGTTGCTGTCCTCGAACCGCGACCGGAGGCGCGCCGCCTCGTGGCCGCTCAGCGCGCCGTACACGACCAGGTCGATGTCCGACGCCGGACGCGCACGCCCCAGCACCCGCGAGCCGAACACCGCGACGCGTTCGATCGCTGGCGCGAACGGCGCGAGCACGGCGAGCAGCGTCGCCCGATCGCGCGTCGACAGGTCGATACCATCAGCGCCCATCCAGCGCCGCCCGTTCGATCATCAGCATCTCGTGCAGGTCCTCGAACAGGCCGATGAACCGGACGGGGATGTCCGCGAGCACACGCTCGAACGCCTGGCGGCGATCGGTGTGCGACAGCTCATTGCGCGCGTCGAGCGCATCCATCCAGATCGGCCCATCGCCCAGATAGCCGGTCGCGAACGCCATCCGCAGCACGTCCCCCGGCCCCCGCCGCTCCAGCGTGACCTTCCGGAAATCCAGGAAATCGGCCAACGTCTTCCAGGCGAGCTCGAACGTGAACGCGAAGCGCTGGATCAACCCCTCCTTGGCCATCACGGGCAGCGACGGATCGTCCAGCATGCCCACACCTTCGCGCAGCAACACCAACGCGCCGTCGAAATTGCGGAACCGCTGCACCCATCGCGGGGTGTCGGCCGACGCTTCGTCCATCACCTGACCCCAGGCCCCGGCATCAGTGCGGCTTGCCCGTGTAGCTGATGAAATCGTCCTCCGGGTCCGGCGTCTCGGCCGGCGGATCGCGCGGCCGGTCGGTGGCCTGGCCGCGCTCGGCGTCCAGCCCTTCCCAGATGCGCGCCTCCGCCTCCGCCTCGCTGATGTTGACCGCGCGCGCCCAGGCCCGCGCGCCGTTCCTCACCGCGTCGACCAGCGCGATGCCGAACGCGAAGGGATCGGGCGCGAGCGCGGCGGGATTGATGAAGCAGGTGACCGGCCCGTCGTCGCGCATCCACATGCGCAGGAACTCCTTGGAGCCCTCGACGAGGTGCGCGTGACGGGTCAGGTCGATCGGGATCGGCTTCTTCATGGCTGCGACTTCATGGCTGCGGGCTCCAGCGCTGGTCGGGTGGGAAGACATCGTCCAGCCCGCCCTTGAGCGCGGTGCCGTAGACCGGGTTGGGCAGCGCGAACCAGCCCCGGCCCCACAGCGCCGCCACCGCCGACCCGGTCGCGCGCCGGCGCCGGTCGGCGACCGGCATCGGCTCGGCGAAC
>NZ_CAHJWX010000227.1 GCF_903643065.1 Sphingomonas bacterium
GAGCCGGCGGCGGTCAGCGCGCCCAGCGACCTGTGGCTAGCGCGATCGGTCAGCGCGGCCGATGTCGCGGCGCGCTGCGACCACCGCTCGCTGCTCTGAACCGCTCTACCGTTCCCGCGTCGCCGCGAACCGTACGTGCGGGTAGCGGTCCTGCACATACCCCACGTCCCAAGCCGATTTGGCCATGAACACCGGATTGCCGTCGCGATCCCTGGCGGTCGCGCCGCGATTGTGGTCGAGGAACGCGCGCAGCTCGGCCGGGTCGGCGGCCGACACCCAGCGCGCGGTGTCGTACGGCGCAGGCTCCAACCCGGCGGCGACCTTATACTCCGCCTCCAGCCGGCTGACGAGCACGTCGAGCTGCAGCTGCCCGACCACGCCGACGATCCAGGCCGAGCCGATCTCGGGATAGAAGACCTGCGTCACGCCCTCCTCGGCCATGTCGTCGAGCGCCTTGCGAAGCTGCTTCGTCTTGGTCGGATCCTTGAGCTGGACGCGGCGCAACAGCTCGGGGGCGAAGTTGGGCAGGCCGGTGAAGCGCACGCCGGGTTTCTCCGCCAGCGTATCGCCGACGCGCAGCGCGCCATGATTGGGGATGCCGATGATGTCGCCGGGATAGGCCTCGTCGGCGATCTCGCGATCCTGCGCGAAGAACAGGATCGGCGAATGCACCGCGATCGGCTTGCCCGTGCCCGTCGGCGTCAGCTTCATGCCGCGCCGGAACACGCCGGAGCACAGCCGCATGAACGCGATGCGGTCGCGATGCTGGGGATCCATGTTCGCCTGCACCTTGAACACGAAGCCGGTGACATCCGCGCCGTCGGGCGACACGGGCGCGGGCTCGGCGGGCTGCGGGCGGGGGCCGGGCGCGTGTCGGCTGAGCGCGTCGATCAGCTCGGCAATCCCGAAATCCTTGAGCGCCGAGCCGAAATAGACCGGCGTCAGGTCGCCCGCGCGATAGGCATCGCCATCGAACGCCGGATAGCCCGCCTGGGCCAGCTCCACCTCCTCGGCGAAGCGCGGGGGCAGCATCGGCGCGTCCTCGTACCGGCCCAGATAGGTGCGGCTGTCGCCATCGGGCCGGTGGACCCGGTCGGCGACGAGGTCCAGCACGCCCTCGAACTCGCCGCCCATGCCGACCGGCCAGCTCATCGGCGCGACGTCGAGCGCCAGCACATCGGCGATCTCGTCCAGCAGCTCGAACGGTGAGCGGCCCTCGCGATCGACCTTGTTGACGAAGGTGATGATCGGCACCGAGCGTAGCCGGCACACCTCGAACAGCTTGCGCGTCTGCGCCTCGATCCCGCGCGCGGCGTCGATCACCATCACGGCGGAATCGACGGCGGTCAGCGTGCGGTAGGTGTCCTCGCTGAAATCCTCATGTCCCGGCGTATCGAGCAGGTTATAGGTGATGCCGTCCTTGGCGAACGTCATCACCGAGCTGGTGACGGAGATGCCGCGCTGCTGCTCGATCTTCATCCAGTCCGACCGCGCGCGCCGTGTCTGTCCCCGCGCCTTGACCTCGCCGGCGAGATGGATCGCGCCGCCGACCTGCAGCAGCTTCTCGGTCAAGGTCGTCTTGCCGGCATCGGGGTGCGAGATGATCGCGAAGGTACGGCGGGGGGAGATCATGGCATCCGAAAAAGATCGAGGTAGTCGCGGGCGGCGTGGACGAAACCGATGATCTCGACCCGCTCGCTCACGCGGTATAGTATCAGATATCGCCGATGGATGCGTCGCCGGTACTCGCCGCCTGGCCCGAGATCGACGACGGGAAAGGCGCGCGGCATGGATCCGAGCGCCAGCGCCTTGCTTCGCAATGCAGCGATCAGGCGTTCAGCGGCGTCAGGATTGTTCTGGGCGATCCAGTCGGCGATCTCTTCGAGGTTGCGTTCCGCTTGCCGCGTGAAGAACACCTTCACTCAGCAGCGCGGGGCCAATTGGCGTAACGCTGATGCAGACGCTCGAAGACCTCCTCCGCCGGGATCAACTCGCCTCGATCCGCTTGGGCGACGGATACGTTCAGCTTGGCCAAAAAGTCCGCTCGCGCCTCATCAACTGAGGAGAACTCGCCACGGTCGACCGACGCGGCGATGCAGTCCTCGATGTCCGGATCGTCGAACTCGGTAATCATGCAGGGCACATAGCCAACCCGCGCTTGTTCCTCAACGCCGGATCGCCGCGACCAGCCGTTCCCAATTGCCGTGCCCGATCGCTTCCTGCACCGGCTCGGGCAGTTCCGCCAGGAAGCGGCGCGCGGTGCCGTCCGGCTCGAAGCGATAGGGATAATCGGTCGAGAACAGCAGCCGCTCGGGGCCGAGCAGCTCCAGCGCCCAGCGCAGATAGCGCTGGCTCCAGATGCCGCTCCCCGTCACCGAGACATGGTCGCGGAAATATTCGGACGGCCGCCGCTTCAGCTTCGCCAGCTCCGTCATATTGTCGATCCGGTCGAGGTAGAAGAGCACGGCCTCGCCCCAATGACCGGTGATCAGCTGAAGGTCCGGAAAGCGATCAAACACCCCGGCCAGGATCATCCGCAGCACCTGCACGCCCGTCTCGTAATGCCAGCCGATCCCGAACGTGGCGAAGCCGGTGTCGATCGGCTCGCCGAAGCCGGCGTACAGCGCGTCGCTTACCGCGGGGAGCGGCGCCTGCGGGTGGAGGTACAGCGGCGCGCGGTGATGTGCGGCGGCTTCGTAGATCGGCCACATCGACGGATCGTCGGCGTTGACCGCGCGGGTCCGGCCGAACAGCATCGCGCCGTCCAGCCCCAAGGTCGTCACCGCGCGCGACAGCTCGCGCGCGGCGGCATCGGGCGCGGGGGTGGGCAGCGTCGCGAAGCCGCCCAGCCGGTCGGGATGCACCGCGACCGCTTCCGCCAGCAGGTCGTTGGCGTCACGGGCGAGCGACACCGCCTCGTCGGGCAACAGGCTCTGCGTGCCGGGGGCGGTGAGCGACAGGATCGCGCGGTCGAGCCCGGCCGCGTCCATCGCCGCCAGCCGATCGGCGCCGAACGTGCGGAGCCGGTCCACCATGGGCGCCTGCGACTGGGCATGGCTGGGGTCCTGCCACTCGGGCGGCAGGCGATTCCAGGCGGCGAGGATCGCGTCGGTGGCGAAATGTTCTTCGAGGCCGATCAGCTTCATGCCCGCCTTAACGAGGAGCCGCGATGGTGGGTCCCTCAGGCGAGCGAGATGCGCATCGCGATGCGCCTGGCCTCGCCCGGCGGCACGAAGAAGACGCCGGGCTTGTCGCGGAACTCGCCCGTGAACCCTTGTGGGTCGGCGAGCCCGTGCCACGGCTCGATGCAGACGAAGCGCGCGCCCGGTTTCGACCAGACGCCGAGCATCGGCGTGTCGGGAAAGGCGATGCGCAGGTTTGGGCCGTCCCCGGCGCCGTAGGCGACGCCCGACGAGCGCACGCGATCCCAGATCAGCGCGTCATGCGCGAACAGCGCGTCGGTGAGCGGCAGCGTCCGGCCGTCCAGCGGCGACGCGACCGGCGTGGCCAGCACCGTGCCGTCGGCGCCCAGGCGACGGATCGGATCGGGCTCGTCGGCGTCGAACAGGATGCGATGGTCCTCGCGGGGTCGGCCGAACGGCAACGGCCAGGCGAAGGCGGGGTGGAAGCCAAGGCTCGCGGGCAGGTCGGTGTCGCCCGGATTGTGGACGGCGGCCTCGACGTGGAGCGTCGCCGCCTCGACGCGAAAGCCGATCTCCAGCCGGAACGCGAACGGATAGGCGGCGCGGGTGGCGTCGCCGTCGGTGAGCGCGAAGGTCGCGCGGTCGGCCTCGGCGGCGACGACCGCGAACGGCATCCAGCGCGCGAAGCCGTGCTGCTTCATCGGATAGGCGCGGCCGTCGACGCGCAGCGTGTCCGCGTTCAGCCGGCCGACGATCGGGAACAGGATCGGCGCGCGTCCCGTCCAGAAGGCCGGGTCCGCATCCGTCATCAGCTCGCGGCCGTGGGCGTCGGTCAACGACGACAGCTCGGCGCCGAGCGGGTTGATCCGGGCGGTGAGGTCGCCGGACCTGATCGTCGGCCAGTCAGCCACGCAACGCCGCCCCCAGCTTCGCCGCCGCCGCGACGACGCGGTCGGCGGTCGCCTTCAGCTCGGCGTCGGTGAAGCTCCGCTCGCCCGGTTGCAGCATCACCTCGACCGCGAGCGACACCTCGCCGTCACGCTCGAACCGGTCGAACAGCCGCGCGCCCACGATCGCGGCCTTGTCGGCGCCCTTGACCGCGCGGACGAGCGCGTCGGCGGCAAGGTCGGCCGGCACGGTGAAGGCGAAGTCGCGGCGGACGGGCTGGAGCGCGGGCGGAGTGTAGGCGGGCCGCGCGAACCCGGCATTCCGCTTGGCCGGAACCGCGTCGAGATACAGCTCCGCCGCCGCGACCGCGCCCGTCAGGTCGAACGCGGCGAGCGTCGACGGATGGAGAAGGCCGAAGCGCGCGAGGATCGTCCTGGGCCCCAGCCGCAGCGTGCCGGACTGGCCGGGGTGCCAGGCGTCGCCGGCCTCGCCCATGACCTGAAGGTTGTCGACCGGCGCGCCCGCCTGCGCCAGCAGCGCCAGCGCTTCCGCCTTGGCGTCGAACGCGTCGAACGCCGCCGCCTTGCCGGTGCGCCAGCCACGCGCGGTCC
>NZ_CAHJWX010000228.1 GCF_903643065.1 Sphingomonas bacterium
GCCCGCGCGCGCCAGCGCGGCGGCGATCCTGCGGCTGATCCAGTCCGGCAAGACGGCGCAGCGGCTGGTGACGGTGCCCGAGGGCTGGCCGTCGGTGCTGGTACGCGACGCGCTGGCGCGGACCGACGAACTGACCGGCGCGGCGCCGCTGCCGGCGGAGGGCTCGGTGCTGCCCGACAGCTACGCATTCGGCGCGGGCGACACGCGCGCGAGCGTGGTCAAGCGGATGCAGCAGGCGATGACGGCTTACCTGGCGGCCGCCTGGGCGAAACGTCGGCCCAACCTGGTCGTGCACACACCGGCGGAGGCGATCGTTCTCGCCTCCATCGTCGAGAAGGAGACCGGCAAGGCGTCCGAACGCCGCCTGGTCGCCGCGGTCTATGCCAACCGGCTGCGGCGCGGCATGCCGCTCCAGGCGGACCCGACCGTGATCTACCCGATCACGCACGGCAAGCCGCTCGGACGCCGCATCAAGGAGTCGGAGCTGCACGCGAAGAACGGGTACAACACCTACGCCCAGACGGGCCTGCCCGAAGGCCCGATCGCCAATCCGGGTCGGGCATCCATCGACGCGGTGCTCGATCCGGCGGACACGACGGCGCTGTATTTCGTCGCGGACGGCTCGGGTGGACACGCCTTCGCGGACACGCTGGCGGAGCACAACGCGAATGTGACGAAGTGGAAGGCATACCGGAAGGAGCATGGCATCTGAGCCGTCGATGGGCTGCTCAAGCGCTGGTGTGAGCGTTTCCGACCTTGCCGGACATTAACATGTTATAACTGTACTTCGTTTTGCGGCGTCCTAAGCTGGCCGCGGGGCAGGGAGGATAACATGAGACCGATGGTTCGCGCCGTGTTGGCGACACTTGCGCTCTGGTCGGCGTCGGGCCGGGCGGCGGAGTTTCTGGAGTATCAGATCACCGGCACCGCCCAGCAGATCATTGGCGACAGCTCGGGAAGGCCGACCGAGCCTGCAAGGCTGGTCCGATTTAGTGGCGTGTTTTCCGTTTTGACCGAGCCGGGCTTCGCTTTCAGTGGCAACAATTTTCTCACCTCAACGGGGTCGATCTTCTCCGCGAACATGCTGTATGGCAGTGAGACGGTCGATGGCACGACGTCCGGGCTACTGACCTATGCCAGCAGCTACGCGGTGGCCAGTGTCGGCGGCACGACCAATTTTAGCTTGCTGTATGACGACGCCGATACGTTGGGCGGCTTGCCGACCAGGATCGCGTCGCCGTTGGCGACCGGAACGCTCTCCTATTCTACCGGCAACGGCTTCATCAATCAGTCATTTCGGTTGAGCGGGACCATCGACAGCTTCACGATCATCGGTGCGGTGCCCGGTTTCGTCCAGTTCTTCCCGACTGTGTATCTCCCCGAACCGGCGACATGGATCACCACGATCCTTGGCGTGGGGCTGATCGGCGTCTGGTTGCGGCGTCGACAGGCGGCCGTGCGAGAGGTTGGCGACTCGATGGTCACGGCGTAGGCGGCTTTCTTCCCACGCCGGAACGGGGTTCAAGCCATCCAGTGGATGTCCACCGGCAACTCCGCGTCCGCGAGCACGCGGCCGATGGGGTAGGGGGACGAGGCGCCTTCCTTCAGCGCGTTTTCCAGCACCTCGCGCTTCTTCGCGCCGGTGATCGCGATGGTGAGCGCCTTGGCGGTGATGATGCCCTGGCGCGACAGCGTGACGCGCGGCACGGGCGCTTCCTCCGGCAGCGGCTCCGGCATCACGCCCAGCGCGCGGCGCTCGCGCGGGCCGCCCAGCGCCTCGTCGTAATCGGGACCGTGGAAGATCGACGCGGTGTGCCCGTTCTCGCCCATGCCGAGCAGGCAGAGGTCGAGCGGCCAGTGCAGATCCTGCATCAGCGCGTCGGCCGAGCGCCCGGCGACCTTATAGTCGGTGGTCACCTTGGGGACGATCGGCATGACCCGCGCGCCGACCGGAAGGAAGGTCTTGCCCAGCAGCGTGACGTTGGACAGCGGATCGCCCAGCGGCACGATCCGCTCGTCCCCCGGCACGATCGTCACCCGCTTCCAGTCGAGCTTGGCCTTGGCCAGCTTGGCATAAATCGGCGCGGGCGTCTTGCCGCCGGCGAGCGCGATCACCGCCGCGCCGCGCGCGTCGAGCGCAGACTCGATCACGAACTGCAGGTCGCCCGCGACCGCCCCGGCCATCTCGTCGGCGGAGTCATACTCCCACCATTCCACTTCGTCGGTCATGTTCAGCAACTCCGTTCGTCCCGAGGAGCCGCCGAGCGAAGTCGACGCGGCGTCTCGCAGGACAGATATGGTTCAAGGCGGGTCTTCGATCGGCTCCGCCCCTCCTCACCACGAACGGCGGGGAGGGCAATCCTCTTCTGCGATGGTTCAATCGTCCTGCCAGGTCACACCGTCGCGCTCGGTCAGCGCGACCGCGCTCGACGGGCCCCAGCTGCCCGACGCATAGCTCTTCGGCCGCGTTCCGTTCGCCGCCCAGCCGGCGCGGACCGAATCGATCCAGCTCCATTGGCCTTCCACCTCGTCGCGCCGGACGAACAGCGTCTGGTCGCCCTCGATCAGGTCGAGCAGCAGCCGCTCGTACGCGATCCGCCGCTTGGTGCCGAACTCGTGATCGAGGCTGAGGTTGAGCGGCACCTCGCGCAGCCGCACGCCGTCCCGATCGAGACCCGGCTCCTTGGCCATGACGAGCAGCTGGATATATTCCTCCGGCTGGAGCCTGATGACGAGCACGTTGGGCTGGAGCATGCCGCCGCGACCGGCGAACATCGAGTGCGGCACCGGCTTGAACTGGATCGCGATCTCCGACCGGCGCGCCGCCATGCGCTTGCCGGTGCGCAGGTAGAAGGGCACGCCCTGCCAGCGCCAATTGTCGACATAGGCCTTGATCGCGACGAACGTCTCGGTGTCGGACGGCTTGCCCAGCTCGTCGGTATAGCTCCGGACGATCTGCCCGCCCGAGGCGCCGGCCCCGTACTGGCCCGCCACGACGTTGCGACCGACATCCTCCGGCGTGATCGGGCGCAACGAATGCAGCACCTTGGCCTTTTCGTCGCGGATCGCGGTCTTGTCGTAGCGCGCGGGCGGCTCCATCGCGACCAGCGTCAGCAGCTGGAGGATGTGGTTGGCCACCATGTCGCGCAACGCGCCGGCGCCGTCGTAATAGCCCGCGCGCTCCTCCAGCCCAACCGTCTCGGCGATGGTGATCTGGACGTTGTCGATCCCGCGCGCGTTCCAGATCGGTTCGAAGAACGTGTTGCCGAAGCGCAGCGCCAGGATGTTCTGCACCGTCTCCTTGCCGAGATAATGGTCGATGCGGAAGATGCGGTCCTCCGGAAACGCCTTGGCGACCGCGTCGTTGATCTCGCGCGATGAGGCGAGGTCGTAGCCGAGCGGCTTTTCCAGCCCGATCCGCACCGTCTCTCCCGCCAGTCCGACGGCTTCCAGCCCGGTGATCGCCGCCTCGAACAGCGACGGCGCGGTGGACAGGTAGATGGCGAGCCCGCCGGCGATGTCGCCGACCTTGTCGGCCAGCGGCTTGAACTGGTCCGCCACGCTCATGTCGATCGGCTGGTAGGTCAGCCGCTGGAGGAACGTCGCGGCCGCGCCCTCCACCTTGCGGTCGGCGGGGAGGAACTTGTCGAGCGCCTTGCCGGCGAACTCCCGATAGCTGTCGTCGCTATGCTCGGTGCGCGCGGCGCCGATGATGACCAGCTCCTTGGGCAGCAGCCCGTCGGCGTGCAGGCCGTACAGCGAGGGCAGCAGCATGCGCTGCGCCAGGTCGCCGGTCGCGCCGAACAGCAGCAGCTTGGTCACGGGATCGCGCGTCATGACGGCACCTTCACAGGACGAGGCCGGCGAGGGAATCGACGCCGGCCATGAGGTTGAGGTTCTGGACGGCGGCGCCAGCCGCGCCCTTGCCCAGATTGTCGAGCACCGCGATCAGCCGCGCCTGCGTCTGCGCGGCATCGGTCGCGAGGTAAAGGTCCAAGCGGTCGCTGGGCGGCGCGGCGCGCGCGAGCAGCAGCTCGTCGGGCAGGTCATGATGAACGCGGACCAGCGCCTGTCCGTCGAACGCGCCGGACCAGGCGTCGATCAGGGCCGCGCGCGATGGCCGGGCCGGCAACGCCGCGAGCGGGAGCGGCACCTCGACGATCATCCCGCGATAGGCCCGCGCGACCGATGGCGCGAAGACGGGCGCGTGGATCAGGCCGGCGTGCAGCCGCATCTCCGGGACGTGCTTGTGCGCGAGGTCGTGGCCATAGCCGCGCCACGCCAGCGTGGCGTCGCCCTCCACCCGAGCGATCAGCGCCTTGCCGCCGCCCGAATAGCCCGACACCGCGTGGACGCTGAGCGGCCAGTCCGGCGGCACCAGCCCGGCGCGGACCAGTGGTGCCACGAGCGCGAGAAAGCCGGTCGGGTAGCAGCCGGGATTGCTGACCCGCCCCGCGCCGGCGACATCGAAGCCGAGTTCGGGAAAGCCATAGGTCCAGCCCGGCGCGACGCGATGCGCGCTGGACGCGTCGATCACGCGCGTGCGGTCGTTGCCGATCAGCGCCACCGCCTCGCGCGCGGCGTCGTCGGGCAGGCACAGGATCGCGACGGCGGCGTCGTTGAGCGCCTCGCGCC
>NZ_CAHJWX010000229.1 GCF_903643065.1 Sphingomonas bacterium
CGCCGCCGACGCGCCGGTGCCGGCGGCGGTCGCCACCCCGGCGGCGCTGCTGAGCGGCTGCGTCGTCAGCGTGCCGCCCTTGACCAGCGCCTTGAGCGCCGAGTCAAAGCCGGTGATCCCGCTCTTGAGCTTGGCGATCGCGGAGATCTGCGCGGTCAGCGCGTCCGCCTGCTTGGTCAGCGTCGCGTTCTTGACCGCGAACTGCGCCTGCACCAGCCCGGTCACGATCGCGCCCGTGTCGAGCCCGGAGCCGGATCCCAGCGTCTTGACGATCGACGCGGTCGAGCTGGTCGACGCGGTGGTGGAGGTGGTCGCGGAGGTCGCCATGGCTATTCTCAAGAACGGCCGCGCGCGCGCGGACTTTAGCGGACGACCACCCCGTCCTCGTCATACCGCGCCGCCGCCGGCACCTCCACCGGTGGCGGCGAGCCCCCGGCGGCGGCGTTGAGGTTGAACACCCAGGCGAGCACCGTCGCGATCGCCAGGTACAGGTCGTCGCGCACCTCCTGCCCCTCGCGGCTGGTGTAATAGACCGCGCGCGCGAGCTGCGGATATTCGAGCACCGGCACCGCCGCCTCGCCCGCCAGCTCGCGGATCGCGAGCGCGGTGGCGCCGCGCCCACGCGCGACCACCACCGGCGCCACGTCCTTGCCCCGCGCATAGCGCAGCGCGACCGCGAAATGCGTGGGGTTGGTCAGCACCACATGCGCGTCCGCGATCGCCTGGCGCGCGCCCTTGCCCAGCATCGCCCGGGCGCGCGCGCGCTGCTGCGCCTTGGTCTCGGGATTGCCGTCGGACTCCTTGTGCTCGTCCTTCACCTCCTGCTTGCTCATGCGCAGCCGGCCGAGCCGGCGGACGAGCTGGATCGGCAGGTCGATGCCCGCGATCAGCACCAGTCCCGCCGCCATCGCGAACAGCGTCGCGGTGAAGCTCGCGCCCAGCCGCCCCAGCGCGTTCGGCAGGTCGGCCGCCGTCAGCCCCAGCGTGTCGTGCGCGACGCGCCGGAGCATGACGAAGCCGATCGCGCCCAGCAGCCCGACCTTGAGCAGCGACTTGCCCAGCTCGATCCACCCCTGCGGTCCGAACACGCGCCCCAGCCCCGCCACCGGACTGATCCGCCGCGCCTTGGGCGCGAGCAGGCCGGCGTTCCAGGAAATGCCGGACAGCCCCGCTTGGCTCGCGATCCCCGCGCCGATGCTGATCGCGAACAGCGTGCCGAGCGACGGCAGCAGCCGCGTCCCCGCCCGCGCCAGCGGCCGCCACGGCGAGAAGTCCGCAACGTCGCGGTGGTCGAAGGAGAAGGCGGAAAGCATCACGTCCCTGCAAGCCGCCAGCAGCGACGGCCCGAACACCGCCACCCAGCCGACCCCCGCCAGCACCACCAGCGCGGTCGCGACCTCGCGCGACTTGAGGAGGTCGCCGTCCTCGCGCGCCTGCCGCAGCCGCTTGGGTGTCGGGGCCTCCGTCCGGTCGCCCTCCGCCATCAGCGGAGCACCAGCGACTGCGTCGCGTCGAGCCCGTTGCGCACGATCACGATCATGTAATCGCCCATCGCCGGGAACGCGACCGCGAGCGCCAGCACGCCCACCGCCAGGCTGGCGGGCAGCCCGACCGCGTAGAGGTTGAGCGACGGCGCGGCGCGGCTCATCATGCCGACGACGAGGTTGAGGCACAGCAACAGGAAACCGACCGGCAGCGCCAGCAGCAGCCCGGCGGCGAAGGCATAGCCGCCGAACAGCGCGATCTCCTTCAAATGACCCGCGTCCAGCCACGCCGCGCCCGGCGGCAATGCGCGATAGCTGCGGACCAGCATGTCGACGAGCACCAGATGCCCGTCGACCGACAGGAACAGCAGCGTCAGCATGAGCGAGAAGAACTGGCCCAGCGCCGGCGTCGAGCGGCCGTTGAGGGGATCGATGGTGGTCGCGAACGACAGCCCCATCGCGCCGCCGATCACCTCGGACGCGACCAGCGGCGCCGCGAACGCGATCTGGAGTATGAAGCCCAGCGCGAAGCCGACCAGCGCCTCGGCCGCGACCGCCAGGAACGTCGCCAGCGCGAACACCGTCGGCGGCGGCTGCACGGCGTGCGTCCCCAGCACCAGCACGCCGATCGCGCCGGACAGCGCGACCCGCACCGGCAACGGCACGCCGACATTGCCGAACACCGGCGCCGCCACCAGCGCGCTGCCCACGCGGACCATGACGAACAGCAGCGCCCAGAGCTGCGGCTCGATGCTGAGACCTAAACCGAGCATCGCCCACCGCCACCGTCATGCTGAACTTGTTTCAGCATCCATGCGAACACGCCAAGGTCGGGCGTGACGCTGGCGTGCGCGCATGGACCCTGAAACGAGTTCAGGGTGACGAGGCCCTGCCCTCCCACCATTATTTCACCAAGTCCGGAATGCGCTCGAAGATCTGCACGGTGAAGTCGCTCAACAGCCCGATGATCAGCGAACCGAAGATCACCAGCGACACGCCCACCACGATCAGCTTGGGGATGAACGACAGCGTCTGCTCGTTGATCGAGGTCGCCGCCTGGATCATGCCCAGGATCAGCCCCGCGAGCAGCGCCGGCACCAGGATCGGCGCCGACGCGAGCGCCAGCACCCATAGCGTCTGGTTGGCGATCGTGAGGAAATAGTCGGCGTCCATCTGGTCAAATCCGAACGAGGATGGTGTTCAGTCCCTCCCCTTCAGGGGAGGGGTTGGGGTGGGGCGTGTGTCCGGGCGCCTCCTCCCGGTTGAGAGGTCCCACCCCCGACCCCTCCCCTGAAGGGGAGGGGAGAAACTACATCACGAAGCTGTTCGCCAGACTGCCCATCGTCATCGCCCAGCCATCGACCAGCACGAACAGGAGCAGCTTAAACGGCAGCGAGATGATCGACGGCGACAGCATCGCCATGCCCAGGCTCATCAGCACGGTCGCCACGACCAGGTCGATGACCAGGAACGGCAGGAAGATGAGGAAGCCGATCTGGAACGCGGTCTTCAGCTCGCTCGTCACGAACGCCGGCAGCAGCACGGAGAAGGGGATGTCGTCCGGCGACGCATACGGCCCCGCATGCGCCATGGTCGCGAACATCGTCACGTCCTTGACGCGCGTCTGCTTGGCCATGAACGCGTGCAGCGGCTTGCCGGCGGTCTCGATCATCTGCGTGCCCGCGAGGTGGCCGGCGGCATAGGGCTGGATCGCATCGCGGTTGATGGCACTGATCGTCGGCGCCATGATGAAGGTCGACAGGAACAGCGCGAGGCCGATCAGCACCTGGTTGGGTGGCGTCTGCTGAAGGCCCAGCGCCTGGCGCAGCACCGCCAGCACGACGACGATGCGCGTGAAGCTGGTCATCATCAGCAGGATGCCGGGCAGGATGGTCAGCAGGCCCATGATGATCAGGACCTGGAGCGACATGCTCAGCGGCGTGGACTGGCCGCCCGAACCCGCTGGTCCTTGGCCGCCGATCTGCCCCAGCGCGCGGTCCACCGCGTCGCCGACGCCCGGCGTCGCGGGTCCTTGCGCGAACGCGGGCGCGGCGAGGAGCAGCGCGATCGCGATCGCCATCAGGACCAGCGCCCAGCGCAGCCACGCAGCCGAGCGACGCGGTGTCGGCGCGTGGAACAGTGCCGGGCCCTCGCCACGCCGGGTGACGGTGACGATCACTGGACGACCCCGCCCTTGTCCACCAGCTGCACGCCGCCGCGCCCGACGGAGACGAGCAGCCGGCGGCCCTCGAAATCGAGCACCGCGAGGCGCAGGCCCGGCGAGATCATCATCGTCTCGCGCACCGCGACCAGCCGGTTGGCGGGCTTGCCCGGCATCCGGCTCTCCAGCCGCCGCCACGCCCACAGGCAGCCGATCATCAGCCCGCACACCAGCGGCAGCAGCACGACGAGCTTGAGGATATACGACAGCAGCATGTCAGCTGGCCCGCCCGAGGCCGACCTTGTCGGGGTTGACCAGCTCGGTCATGCGCACGCCGAAGCGCTCGCCCACCGTCACCACCTCGCCCCGCCCGATCAGCGTGCCGTTGACGAACACGTCGAGCAATTCGTTGGCGGCGCGGTCCAGCTCGATCACCGAACTCTCGCCCAGCGCCAGCAGCTCGCGCAGGGACAGCTGCGCCGAGCCGATCTCCACCGTCAGCTTGACGTCGACGTCCTGCAACAGCCGGAAATTGGCGGCCAGCGCCGCGTCGCCAAAGGCGGCTGGCGGGAACTGGCCCGTCATCTCGTTCATGCGTCGGTTCCTTGCGGCGGAAAGGCCAGGGAGGTGAGCTTGATCGCGGCGCGGCCGTTGGCGGCGCCGACGGTGCCGCAGCCCAGCCGGTCGCGGCCGACCATGACGGGCACGTCCGGCGTGACGCTGATCGGGATGACGTCGCCGGGCTTGAGCGACATCAGCAGTGACAGCGGCACCACCGGCTCGGCCAGCACCGAGCGCACGGGGAAGCGCACGCCCATCACCGAGCGCGTCAGCCCCTGCCGCCACGCCGGGTCGGCATCCGCCTTGTCCAGCACCTTGCCGGTCAGCGTCGCGGCATGCGGCTTGAGCGCGGCGACGGGATAGAGCAGGTCGACGAAGACCGGCGTCGCGGCCGCGACGGACAGGCCGAAGCGGGGGACGATCACGG
>NZ_CAHJWX010000230.1 GCF_903643065.1 Sphingomonas bacterium
GCACGCGCAGATTCAATTCCGCTGGCGCGTCGAGTTCGGCGAAGCAGCGGAGTTGGCTCGCGATCGTCCGCTGCGTGTCGGACGGCGTGCGCCATGCGTTGCCCCCCGCCGTCACGGTGGCGATGCGGCCGGATGGTGGACTGGACCTGCCGGCGGTGCTCGCCTCGCTGGCGCGGCGGCCGGCGCAGCTGGCCGAGCTGGCGCGGATGACCATCATCTTCATCAGCGCGATGCGGCAGCTGAAGCGCGGCGCCCGAAGGATCGGGCCTCTGCTGGCGGGCCTTGGCGAGGGGTCGTCTACGCCGCCCGCTGCACCCGTCTGAAGCCCTCCGGGTCCGCCTCTCGAATGCGCGTCAGCTCGCGCTCGACATGCGTCGAGTGGACGTCCGCCGCCGGCCGGGCGCCCGACAGGTCGATGTCCGGCGCCATCGGGCCGTCGGTCCTGACGCCGTTGCGGCCGATGCCGAACATCTTGAGCGGGTGCCGGATCGAATCAGTCGCGGCGGTCCCCTCGAACCCGCAATGGACCATGCAGTTCGAGCATTTCTCGTAGCGGCCGACACCGTAATCGTCCCAGTCGGTCCCGTCCATCAGCTCGGCGAAGGTCGCGACATAGCCTTCGCCGACCAGGTAGCAGGGCTTCTGCCACCCGAACACGGTGCGCAGCGGCATGGACCAGGGGGTGCAGGCATAGGTCTGGTTGCCCGCCAGGAAATCGAGGAACAGCGGCGAGTTGGTGAACGTCCACTTCTTGCCGCCGTCACCGCGCCGGAACACGTCGCGGAAGAAGTTCTTGGTCCGTTCGCGGGTCAGGAAATGTTCCTGATCGGCGGCGCGCTCATAGGAATAGCCGGGTGAGATGGTGATCTCGACGCCACGCGCCTCCATCTCGTCGAAAAAGGTGGCCAACCGCGCCGGTTCGGCGCCGTCGAAGACGGTGCAATTGACCTGCACGCGGAAGCCGCGCGCCTTGGCCAGCTCGATCGCCTCGATCGCGACCGCGAAGGTCCCCGCCTGATCGACCGCATGGTCGTGCATCCCCTGGTCGCCGTCGAGATGGATCGACCAGGTGAAATAGGGCGACGGCTGATACTGATCGATCTTCTTCTTCAGCAGCAACGCGTTGGTGCACAGGATCACGAACTTCTTGCGGCCGAGATACCCCTGCACGATCGCCGGCATGTCGCGGTGGAGCAGCGGCTCGCCCCCCGCGATGGAGACGGCGGGCGCGCCGCACTCGTCGATCGCCGCCATGCACTGCTCCACCGAGAGCCGCTGGTTGAGGATTGCGTCGGGATAGTCGATCTTGCCGCAACCCGGGCAGGCGAGGTTGCAGCGGAGCAGCGGCTCCAGCATCAGGACGAGCGGGTAACGACCACCTTTCAGATGTTGTCGCAGCGTATAGGCGCCGATGCGGACCAGCGGGGCTAGGGGGAGGCTCATGGGCAGGTGACCTGTTCGGCCGCAATCGCGGCGCGCGCCGGCTCGCGGCGCAGTTCGGGGGGAAGGCTGAACGACACGTTTTCCTCGATGCCGGCGAGTTGCGTCACCGTCACCACGCGCGCGCGGCCGAGCACCGCGACGACGCTGTCGACCAGCTCGTCGGGCGCCGACGCGCCGGCGGTGAGGCCGACGGTCGCGGCACCATCCAGCCAAGCCGGATCGACCCCGCTGCCGTCGTCGACCAGGTAGCTCGGCACGCCGAGCTCCTCGCCGATCTCGCGCAGCCGGCTGGAGTTGGAGCTGTTCTTCGCGCCGACGACGATCAGCACGTCACTTTGCCGGGCCAGGTCCCGCGCGGCGGACTGGCGGTTCTGCGTCGCGTAGCAGATTTCCGACACATCGGGGCCGGCCAGGTCGGCGAAGCGCGCCTGGAGCGCGGCGATGATGCCGCGCGTGTCGTCGACGCTCAACGTCGTCTGAGTGATATAGGCGACCGGGGTGGCGGCCTCGATCGGCAACGCGGCGACATCGTCGATCGTCGAGACGAGGTGCATCGGCGCGTCGATCTGTCCCCGGGTGCCGACCACCTCGGCATGGCCGGCATGGCCGATCAGCACCAGCGCCCGCCCGGACTTGGCGTAGCGCCGGCCCTGCACATGCACCTTGGTGACCAGCGGGCACGTGGCGTCGAGCACCGGCAGCCCGCGTTGGCGCGCCTCGGACTGGATCGCGCGCGCGACGCCGTGCGCGCTGAACACGGTGGTCGCGCCTTCGGGGATCTCGGACAGATCCTCCACGAAGATCGCGCCCTTGCCACGCAGGGTCTCGACGACATGTTTGTTGTGGACGATCTCGTGGCGGACATAGACGGGAGCGCCATATAGTTCGAGCGCGCGTTCCACGATATCGATCGCCCGCACCACGCCGGCGCAGAACCCGCGCGGACTGGCCAGCAATACCCTGAGCGGCGGCAACCCATCCTTCGTCAAGCCCGACCTCCTAGCTCAACCCGGCGGCAACTGGGAGCGAGCGCCGTAGCCGGCCCGCTCGGGCGACAAAAGTGACAAATGCGTGCGGGTCGCGCGCCGACGCGATAGTGGACCGCTCCACCTGCCAGCGATAGGACGAGCGGATGCGAACCGCCCCCCTCGCCGCGCTGGTGCTGATCTGCTGTTCCGCCGTCTCGTTCGCGCAGGGCGAGGACCCGGCGCGCGTGCCGGTCGATCAGCTCGACGCCGGGCTGCTGGCAATCATGAAGGCGGGCAAGGCGGCCGGAACGGGCGCCCGCGCCGCGCGAATCTCGCCGGTGATCGACCGGGTCTTTGATCTGCCGCTGACCACCCGCCTGTCGGTCGGGGCCGCCTGGACCGGCTTCTCGGCCGGGGACCAGGCGGCGCTGGTCGCGGCGGTGCGGCGGCTGACGATCGCTCAATATGCGAGCAACTTCGATGGGTGGAACGGCGAAACGTTCACGGTCGCCCCGCAGGTCGAGTCCCGCGGTGGCGACCGGCTGGTCCGCACGACGCTCGCCAGCCGTGGCGCCGCGCCTGTCGCGATCAGCTATCGCCTGCGTCAGAGCGCCGACGGCTGGCGAGTCGTGGACGTGTTCTACAAGAACGCGATCAGTCAGCTCGCGACTCGGCGCAGCGACTTCGCCGCCGTGATGGCCAGCGGCGGCGCCAAGGCGCTGATCGCGCACCTCAACGATCTGGCGGCGAAAGCCGGCGGGTGATCGCCGCCCTGATCGGCCCGATGCTTGCGCTGGCCGCGCCGCTCCAGGCCGCCCCGCCCGCGGTCGGCCCGCCCGCGGCCCCGATCCGGACGTCCACCCCCGGCGACCCGCACGAGCGGTTCAACCGCCGGATGTTCGCACGCTACCAGCGGTTCGACCGGCACGTGCTGGGTCCGACGGCGCGCGGCTATGCGCGGATCGTGCCCAAGCCGGTGCGTGGCGGCATCCGGCACTTCTTCGCCAACCTCGGCGAGCCGCTGGTTTTCCTCAACTACCTCCTGCAGCTCAAGCCGGGCAAGGCGGCGGAGACGGCGGGACGGTTCGTCATCAACTCGACGCTGGGGCTGGGCGGGCTTGTCGATGTCGCTAAGCTGCCCGGCGTGCGCTTGCCGCATCGGCCGAACGGGTTCGGCGACACGCTCGGCTATTACGGGGTGAAGCCCGGCGCCTATCTGTTCCTGCCGGTGATCGGGCCGACCACGGTGCGCGATCTGCTGGGCGGTCAGGCCGATGGCCTGGTCCTGCCGCTGGCGGTGGGCACGCCGTTCGACAAGCTCGCCTATCAGGTGCCGCACGCGGTGCTGACCGGGCTGGACCAGCGCGCGGAGGCGGAAGGCGATCTGCAGGCGCTGCTCGCCGGCGCCGTCGACCCGTATGCGACGCTGCGCTCGGTCTATCTGCAGGACCGGGCGGGCGAGATCGCGCAATTGCATGGCGCGCACCGCCCGGCCGGGTCGCAGGACGGGTTGGCCGATCCGCTCATCGATCCGGCCGCGCCGCCGGACGCCGGTCCACCCGAGTTGCAGGACCCGCTCGCCGATCCAGCGGCTGTGCCGGCGCCGGCCGGCGCCGTCGACCCGGCTACGCCCGCGCCCTCTCCTCCCGCGGCGGACCCAGCAACGCCGGCTCGAAGATAAGCGCGCAGATCAGCGTCCACGCGAGCGAGATCAGCAGGATCTTGCCCATGCTCGCGGTGCCGGGATGGGCCGACAGCCACAGGCTGCCGAACGCGGTCCCGGTCGCTAGCGCGCTGAACAGTACCGCGCGCGCCAGGCTCGATTGCAGCAACCCGGTCGCGCCGCCCCGCCATGCCATCACGAAATAGATGTGGAACGCGACACCGACCCCGAACAGCAGCGGGAAGGCGATGATGTTGGCGAAGTTGATCGGCTGCGCGATAACGACGCAGGTGCCCAGCGTCAGGAAGATCGACAACACCACCGGCGCGAGCGTGAACGCCACCTCCTTCACGTCGCGCAGCACGGCGAACAGCAGCAGGCTGACCAGTACAAACGCGATCACGCCGGCCTGGACGAACGCGCCGGCCACCGTGCCGCCCGCCGCCTGCGTCGCGACCGGCAGGCCGGAGATGGCCGGCGTGACGCGGGCGACCGCGGCG
>NZ_CAHJWX010000231.1 GCF_903643065.1 Sphingomonas bacterium
GGCGGCGCGGCCGCGTTCACGCCGTCCGGCGGCGCGCTGGCCGGCATCGCGGAAGGCGCCGGACGCCTCGCCGACACACGCGCATCGCTGAACGCGCTCGCCAGCGACTTCACGACGGAGGTCAACGCGATCCAGGCGAACGGCCGCGATCTCGATGGCCAGCCCGGCGCCGCGATGTTCGCCGCCGGCGCCACGCCGACCGACCTCACCGTCACGCTCGCCGACGGACGCGGTATCGCCGCCGCCGCGGCGGGCGGGGGCACCCGGGACGCCGCCAATCTGCGGGTGCTGAGCGACATGCGCGGCGCGCATGGGTGGCAAACGGGCGTGACCTCGCTCACCACCGGCAACGCCGCCGCGCTCGAACAGCGCAAGCTGGTCGGCGACGCGCAGACGGCGATCCGCGATGGCGCGGTGGCGTCGCGCGACGCGGTGTCGGGGGTCGATCTCGATCAGGAAGCGGTCGAGCTGCTGCGCTTCCAGCAGGCCTATACCGCGTCGAGCCGCGTCATCCAGGTCGCGCGCGAGACGATGCAGTCGATCCTCGACATCAGGTGAGCGCGATGCAGGTCTCCACCCGCCTCTTCTACGATCGCGCGAGCGCCGCGATGGGCGCGTTGTCGGCGCAGGCGGACACGCTCCAGACGCAGATCGCGACGGGCAAGAAGCTGGCGGTCGCGTCCGACGATTCGGTCGCGTACGCGCGGCTGCGCGGGGTCGCCCAGGCCAGCGCCGACGCGAAGGCGAGCGGCACCAACCTGGACCTCGCCGCCTCGGTGCTGGCGCAGGCGGATTCGACGCTGACCGCGATGACCGCGCAGCTTCAGCAAGCGTCGGAACTCGCGATTCAGGCACGCAGCGGGACGCAGGACAAGGTCTCGCTCGGCGCGCTCGCCGACGGCATCGACGCGATCCGCGACCAGCTCGCCGATCTCGGCAACGCGGTCGACCCGCGCGGGCTCCCCCTGTTCGGCGGCGGCGATGGCGGCGCGGCGGTCACCGCCAACGCCGACGGGAGCTACAGCTACGCCGCGACCAGCCCCAGCGCGATCCCGGTCGGCGGCGGCCAGTCGGTGCAACCCAGCGACACCGCGCATCGCGTGTTCACCTCGGCCGCCGGCGACGCGCTGGCGATGCTGACGCGGCTCTCCGCCGCGTTGCGCGCCGGCACGGATGTCGACGCGGCGGCGGCGAGCGCGGTCGGTGACCTCGCGACCGCGACGACGCAGGTCTCCACCGTCCAGGCCTCGCTCGGCGCGCGCGCCGCGCATGTCGAGCTGGCGCAGGCGGCGCTGACCCGGGCGAACACCGATCGCGAGGCGACGCGATCGGGGCTGGAGGACACCGACGTCACCGCCGCGATCACGCAATTGCAGAAGACGATGACGGTGCTGTCGGCCACCCAGGCGAGCTTCACCAAGCTGCAGGGGCTGAGCCTGTTCGACTATCTGAAGTAAGGCGACCCGCCGACCTGCTCGCGGTGTCGGCTGCTTAACCCGACGCCAATCATTCCCGGCTAGCGCTTTCCCGAACGGTCCCTTGCGCCGCCCGGAGTCTTCATGTTCCCAGCCATCGGCCTCGTCGTCCTGCTCGTCATGGTGTTCGTCGGCTTCGCCTTCACCGGCGGCGCGCTCGGGCCGGTGATGGAGGCGATCCCGCACGAGATGCTGATCATCGGCGGCGCCGCCGCCGGCGCGCTGATCATCGGCAATTCGGGCAAGGAGCTGAAGGCGATGGGCGGCGGCCTCGCCAAGGTGTTCAAGGGGCCGAAATACAAGAAACAGGACTATCTCGACGTCATCTTCCTGGTGTCGAAACTGATGAAGATGCTGCGCACCGAAGGGCCGATCGCGCTGGAGCCGCATGTGGAGGACCCGGCCTCGTCCGCGCTGTTCTCCGAATATCCCAAGCTCCAGAAGGACAGCACGCTGGTCGCCCTGATCGCCGACACGCTGCGGCTGGTCGTCGTGTCGTCGGGCACGCTGGACGTGCACGCGGTGGAGGAGGTGATGGACCACGCGATCAAGTCGCACCATCACGAGGTGGAGGGGCCGCAAGGCACACTGACCACCCTCGCCGATTCGCTGCCGGCGCTGGGCATCGTCGCCGCCGTGCTCGGCATCGTCAAGACGATGGGCTCGATCGACAAGCCGCCGTCGATCCTGGGCGGCATGATCGGCTCCGCGCTGGTCGGCACGTTCATGGGCGTGCTGCTCGCCTATGGCATCGTAAACCCGCTCGCCAATCGGCTCAAGCAGGTGATCGACGCCGACGGCACGATCTATCATGTGGTCAAGCAGATCATCGTCGCCTCGCTGCACGGCCATCCGCAGCCGCTGGTGATCGAGGCCGCGCGCTCGGGCATCGCGCACGCCAACCAGCCCGGCTTCGCCGAGGTGTTCGACGGCTTGCGGGGGCGGTAAGTGGCGGCCAGGGCTCCCCACGGCGCCAACCAGCCGCCCAAGATCGTCATCGTCAAGAAGATCATCGAGGGTGGTCACGGCGGACATCATGGCGGCGCGTGGAAGGTCGCCTATGCGGATTTCGTGACGGCGATGATGGCGTTCTTCCTGTTGCTGTGGCTGCTCGGCGCCACCAACGAGAAGCAGCGCAAGGGCATCGCCGACTATTTCACGCCGACGCTGGTCAAGCTGCGCGAGAACTCCGCCGGATCGAACGGGATGTTCGGCGGCGCGTCGCTGCTCGACAAGGACAATTACCCGCATCGCGCGGCGCAGACCGGGACCAAGGCGATCACCATCCCGATGGGCGCGACCGGCGGCAGCGATGTCGGCACCGGGACCAAGGGCTCGATCAAGAACCCGACCGCCCTGCAGGCGGAGGATCGCCGCGCGTTCAAGGCGATGCACCGGCAGGTCGCCGAAGCGATGGCGCATTCACGCGACCTCGCCCAGCTCGCCCGGCACGTCCACTTCGTCCAGACGCGCGACGGGATGCGGATCGACCTGGTCGATGACGCGGATTATTCGATGTTCGCGGTCGGCACGACGATGCTGGACGGTCGCGCGGGCGAGCTGATCGGCATGATCGCGGCGGCGGTGAAGGGGTCTGCCAATCCGATCATGATCCGCGGCCACACCGACAGCCTGCCCTATGGCGATCCGCGCGCGATGAACAACTGGATGCTGTCCACGGGGCGGGCGGAGGCGACGCGCCGGCGGCTCGCGCTGGGCGGGCTCCCCGAACCGCGCTTCGCGCGGATCGAGGGCGTCGCCGACCGCGAGCCGATGATCGCCGCGCATCCGGGCGATCCGCGCAACCGCCGGGTAGCGATCACGCTGCTGTACCGGACGCCGACGTTCGGGTCATAGCGCGGCGCGTTCCTCTTTTCCCCAGCGAAGCTGCTAGCGCCTCGACGACGGTCGGCACGAACGGAATGGGGTGCGCAACGCCTCCTGACTCCGTTCGTCCCGAGCGAAGTCGAGGGACAGGGGATCTCAACCCAACCGACGCCGACGCCGGTTCACGCCGCCGGCGCGTCCGCCTTCTTGCGCCCGCGCTTGGCCGGCGCGGCCGCCACCTCTGGCTCGGCCGGCGCCGCCTCGGGCGCGGGCTCGCCCTGCTTCTGGCCCGGCTTGCGACCTAGGCCGATCTGCTTGGCCATCGCGCGGCGGCTCTCCGAGTAGTTCTCGGCGACCATCGGGTAGTCGGCCTTGAGCCCGTAACGCTCGCGATATTCCTGCGGGCTGAGGCCGTTGGTGGCGAGATGGCGACGCAGCGTCTTGTACGGCTTGCCATCGATCATCGAGATGATGTGGTCCTTGGACGCCAGGCTCTTGCGCGCGGTCGTCGCGGGCGAATATTCGGCCGCCGGCGCGGCCTCCGGCTGCGATTGGCCGGCGCCCAGCAGCTTGGACACGGTGTCATGCATCTTGCCCAGAAAGGCCGGCACGTCGTCGGCGGCGCTGCGGGTATTGGGATTGCCGAGCCAGGCGATGGTGAGCTCGGTCGCCAGCTCGACCGCGTTGAGGTCGGTGGTGTCGTCGGCCATGTGAATACTCCGGTGCAAAGGTCGGCCGTCCCTAGCCGCCGATCTTCGTTCCCGCAACTGCTTGGCAATACTATCGTTCTTCGCGCCCGATGCTATGGGGCGGTCGAGGAGACGACGAGCATGAAGATCAGCGCGCGCAACCAGTTCGCCGGCACGGTCACCGCGATCACGCCCGGCGCGGTGAACGGCACGGTCAAGGTCGACATCGGCGGCGGCCACCACGTCACCGCCAGCATCACCGAGGAGGCGATCGCCGATCTCGCGCTCCGCCCCGGCGACCGCGTCACGGTGATCGTCAAGGCGAGCGACGTGCTGATCGGCAAGTGAGGGTCGGGCCGCTCCGCCTGAAGCTCCAGCTCGCCTGCGGTGACCGCTATGCGCTGGGCCCCGGCAAGGCGGACCTGCTGGACGCGATCGGGCGGGAGGGCTCGATCTCGGGCGCGGCGCGCGCGCTGGACATGAGCTATCGCCGCGCCTGGCTGCTGGTGGACGAGATGAACCGCTGCTTCGCGCGGCGCGTGGTGGAGGCGGCGCCCGGCGGCGGGCGCGGCGCG
>NZ_CAHJWX010000232.1 GCF_903643065.1 Sphingomonas bacterium
GGCACCTGGCGCGACCTGACCGACAACGTCAACCGGCTCGCCGGCAACCTGACCGCCGTGCGCGCCGGGCTCGACGCGCTGATCGTGCGCGCGCCGGTCGGCGGGCGGCTGACCAACTTCACGATCCAGCCGGGGCAGACGCTCAAGCCCGGCGATCCGGCGGGGCAGGTCGACAGCGAGGGATCGTGGAAGCTCGTGGCGGACGTCGACGAGTATTACCTCGGCCGCCTCGCGGTCGGCCAGCGGGGCAGCGCCGACGGCGGCACTCGGCTCGCCGTCATCCGCGTTCTGCCCGCCGTCGCCAACGGCCGGTTCCGCGTCGAGATCGGCTTCAACGGCCAGCCTCCTGCCGGGCTCCACCGGGGGCAGACGCTCGACATCCGCGTGACGCTGGGCGGCACCGCCGCGGCGCTGGTCGCGCCGGTCGGCGGCTGGCTCGACGCGGGTGGCGGCGCGTCCGTCTTCGTGCTCGACGCGGACGGCCGCCACGCGCGCCGCCGCGCCATCAAGGTCGGCCGCCGCAACCCCGAACAGGCCGAGATCCTGGCCGGGCTCCACCCCGGCGAGCGCATCGTCACCTCCGCCACCGCGTCCGTGAAGGGCGACATCCTCAACATCCGCTGAAAGGTCCGCCATGATCCGCCTAGAGAAGATCCAGCGCCGCTACGTCTCCGACGAGGTGGAGACGACCGCGCTCCACGACGTCGACCTGCGGGTCGAGGCTGGCGAGTTCGTCGCCATCATGGGCCCGTCGGGGTGCGGCAAGTCGACGCTGCTCAACACGCTGGGCACCGTCGACCGGCCGACCGGCGGGCGCTACCTGTTCGGAGAGCGCGACCTCGCCGCGCTGGACGAGGCGGCGCTGGCGCGCTTCCGTGGCGAGACGCTGGGGTTCGTGTTCCAGAGCTTCAACCTGATCGACGAGCTGACCATCGCCGAGAACGTCGAGCTCGGCCTCGCCTATCGCCGCGACCGGGCGGGCGACCGGCGCGCGCGCGTCGCGGCGGCGATGGACAAGGTCGGCATCGCGCACCGCGCGCGCCACTATCCGCACCAGCTGTCGGGCGGGCAGCAGCAGCGCGCCGCCATCGCCCGCGCGATCGTCGGCGACCCCAAGCTGATCCTCGCCGACGAGCCGACCGGCAACCTCGACACGGAGAACGGCGCGCAGGTGATGAACATCCTGACCGGCCTCAACGGGGAGGGCGCGACCATCGTGATGGTCACCCACTCGCCCAGCCACGCCGACATCGCGCGCCGCCGCATCGACATGCTCGACGGCCGCATCGTCGCCTCCGTCGCCCGCGCCATCTGACCGAAGGACCAGCATCATGACCCATATCCCGCTCGCCGCCGCCGCGCTCGTGCTCGGCCTCTCCCTCCCCGCGACGGCCCAGGTCGGCGAGCGCCGCTTTGCGGTCGGTCGCTTCGACGCGATCGAGCTGACCGGATCGGACGACGTGCGGGTCGTGCCGGGCGACGCCGTCTCGGTCGTCGCCAGCGGCGATCCGCGGGCGGTCGCGGCGCTCGCAATCGAGACGGTGGGCGGCACGCTGCGCGTCGGTCGCCGACCGGGCGACTGGCGCGACAGGGGAGCGCTCGTCACCGTCACCGCGCCGACGTTGCGCGCGGCCAGCATCCCCGGATCGGGCGGCATCCGGGTCGGCGCGGTCACCGGTCGCGGTTTCACGGGCAGCATCTCGGGCTCGGGCGGGCTCGTCGTGACCGACCTGCGCGTCGAGACCGCCCGGTTCGGCGTGTCGGGATCGGGATCGATCACCGTCGCCGGCAGCGCGGACACGGTCGCGATCGACCTGGGCGGCTCGGGCGGGATCGACACGCGCGCGCTGGCGACCCCCGCCGTCACCATCAACCTCGGCGGAACGGGCGCGGTCACCACCACCGCCTCGCGCGCCGCGACGATCGATAACGGCGGCACGGGCAGCGTGCGGGTCACGGGCGATCCCCGCTGCGACGTCCGCAACCACGGCACCGGCGCCGTCCGCTGCGGCTGACCTGACCTCCCTCCCGACCGGAGACGCCCGATGAACCGCTTCGCCCTCCTGACGCTCTACCGCTCGCTCACCCGCCACAAGCTCTACGCCGCGCTCAACATCGGCGGGCTGGCGGTCGGGATCGCCGTGTTCCTCGTGCTCGGGCTCTACGTCCGGTTCGAGACTAGCTATGAGAACTGGCTGCCCGGTCACAACAAGATCTATCTGGTCGAGGAATACTGGAACCAGCCGGGTAGCCCGGCCAACGGCTATAGCGACGGCACCATGGGTGGGCTAATCGATCAGCTCAGGGAAGATTTTCCCGGCACCGTCGCGACCCGCTCCCGTGGGATCGGCGCCAACGTGATCCGCGACGGTGTAGGGACGGCGGAGGACTTCGCTTACGCCGACACGAACTTCCTCGATCTTATGCCGCTGGAGATGGTCGCGGGCGATGGATCGAGGGCGTTGCGCGACCCGGCCAACGTGCTTCTGAGCGAAACAATCGCTAGGAAGTACTTCCCGTCCGATAGCCCGATGGGTCGGACTCTCACGCTGAACGTCGAAGGAAAGGCGTCGGTCTACCGCATTGCTGGTGTCTTCCGCGACCTGCCCAAGAACACGGAGCAGAAGTTCACCATGCTCGGCAGGATGCCGACCGACCCCAAGGATGATTATTGGCATCATTGGGGAAGCGAACGGGTGCAGACACTCCTTCGATTCGACACGCCGGAGGCGGCTCGCGCCTATGCGGCGCGAATGCCGGCCTTCGTTCGGCGTCGCGGCTCCAAGGACCTCGGAGAAATGATCTCCGTGTTTCATCTTCCGCTGCTGCCGATCACGGACTGGCATCTGCAGCGGCCGGGCCGCAAGCTGACCGTCACGACGCTCGGCCTGATCGGCGTGCTCACGCTGCTGATCGCGATCGTGAACTATGTGAACGTGGCGACAGCGCGAGCGGGTCTCCGTGCGCGCGAGGTGGCGATGCGCAAGGTGCTGGGCGCCGACCGACGCGCGTTGATGAGCCAGTTTCTCGGCGAGGCTATACTGACCGTCGCGCTGGCGTCCTTGGGAGGACTCATCATCGCGGAAATCGGCCTGCCCTTCGTCAATGCGGCCGGAGGATTGCCGCTATTCATCCCGTACGGCGTCGTCGCGCCGGCTCTCCTCTTGCTCGTGCTGGTGGTCGGAGTGCTCGCGGGCTTCTACCCTGCCACGCTGCTGTCCCGATTTCCTGCCGCCCAAGTTCTGGCCTCCGCACGCGCGCCTGGCGGCGGTCACGCCGGTGTCCGGCTGCGCGAGGGGCTGGTCGTCTTCCAATTCGCGCTGGCGACAGCCTTCATCATCGGCACCGCCATCTTGGTGGCGCAAACCCGGCATGTGCGCGCGGCCGATCCTGGTTTTCATCGCGATGGACTCGTTCTTATCACATCAACCGGCGACGGCGCGGTGGATGCTGGACAGCGTACCGCCTTTCTCGAACGGGTTCGGCGTGTTCCGGGCGTCGAAGCCGTGGTCGGATCGGAGTCGACGCCAGGGTACAGCAACGGCAACAGCGCCAATTTCGCCGTGCCGGGGAGATCCGGCGAAGGCCCATCGCTGCAATGGTTCTACATCGGCCCGAACTTCTTCACGATAATGGGTATGAAGCTCGTGGCCGGACGCTCGTTCGACGACGCCCACCGACTCGACGACTTCAGCGGCCCAGGCTGGAAGCGACCGGCGAACGTGGTCGTCAATCGCCGTGCCGCCGAGGCGCTCGGTTTCGCCACGCCCGAGGCGGCGCTGGGCAAAACGATTGGCGACGGTGAGGCCCCGCGCACGATCGTCGGCGTGGTGGACAACGCCAGGTTCTTCTCTCCGCGCGACCCGGTCAACCCGACGCTCTACTACTACAGTCCGAAACCACGGCGCTGGCTGACCACCGTGCGGGTCGCGGGCGACCCCCTCGCCATGCTGGCGACCATCCGTGACGTCTGGCGTCAGGTCGCGCCGAACGTTCCTTTCGACGCCAAGACGGCCATCCAGAACCTGGAACCCTACTATGAAGCCGACGACCGCGCCACGCGCCTGTTCAGCATCGGCGCCGGCCTCGCCGTCCTGATCGGCTGCGTCGGCTTGTGGGGCCTCGCCTCGTTCAACACCGAGCGGCGGGTGAAGGAGGTCGGCATCCGCAAGACGCTGGGCGCGTCCTCGGCCGATATCGTCCGGCTGCTGGTCGGGCAGTTCCTGCGCCCCGTCCTGCTCGCCAACCTCGTCGCCTGGCCGCTCGCCTTCGCAGGCATGCGGACGTGGCTCGCCGGGTTCGACGACCGGATCGCGCTGTCGCCGCTCTACTTCATCGGCGCGAGCCTGCTCGCGGTCGCGGTCGCGGTGCTGACCGTGCTCGGCCAGTCGCTGCGCGCGAGCCGCGCCGCGCCGGCCTGGGCGCTGCGTCATGACTAGGGGGGCCATGACTAGGTGGCTCACCTTCGGCGCGCTGCTGCTCGCCGCCGCGCCCGCCCCCGCCGAAACGCTGCGCGAAGCGATCGCGGCCGCCTGGGCCACCAACCCGCAGCT
>NZ_CAHJWX010000233.1 GCF_903643065.1 Sphingomonas bacterium
CGCCGCGCGGGAGACCTGGGCGGCCGTGCCCGTCAGGACGCGCGTCGATCTCGACGCGGCGGCCGCCTTCGCCGGCGCCGCCGACCGGCTGCTCTATGACGCCAAGACGCCGGACGACGCGGCGCTGCCCGGGGGCATGGGGCTGCGCTTCGACTGGACGCTGCTCGACGGTTTTCGGCACCCGCTGCCCTGGCTGCTGTCGGGCGGCCTCGATGCGGGCAACGTCGCCGAGGCGATCGGTCGCACGGGCGCGCGGCTGGTCGACGTCTCCTCCGGCGTGGAGACCGCGCCGGGGCTGAAGGACCCCGGCCAGATCGCGGCGTTCCTGCAGGCGGTCGCGGCCTGCTAGTCCGCTCGTCCCGAGCGGAGTCGAGGGACATGAGTCTCGACTTCGCTCGACCCGAACGGGTAGGGAGCACGTCGATGAACGCCCCCAACTCCTTCCGCCTTCAGCCCGACGAACGCGGCCATTTCGGCGATTACGGCGGACGCTATGTCGCCGAGACGCTGATGCCGCTGATCCTCGACCTCGACCTCGAGTATCGCGCGGCGAAGGCGGATCCGGCGTTCCAGGCCCAATTCGACGACCTGCTCGAACATTATGTGGGCCGCCCGTCGCCGCTCTACTATGCGGAGCGGCTCACCGACACGCTGCGCGACAATGCCCCGGACGGCATGGGCGCGCAGGTCTGGTTCAAGCGCGACGAGCTGAATCACACGGGCGCGCACAAGATCAACAACTGCATTGGCCAAATCCTGCTGGCGATGCGGATGGGCAAGACCCGGATCATCGCGGAGACGGGCGCCGGCCAGCACGGCGTCGCCACCGCCACCGTCTGCGCGCGCTTCGGCCTGCCCTGCGTCATCTACATGGGCGCGCGCGACATCGAGCGGCAACAGCCGAATGTGTTCCGGATGAAGCTGTTAGGAGCGGAAGTTCGCGCCGTGACGAGCGGCGCGCGGACGCTCAAGGACGCGATGAACGAGGGGCTGCGGGACTGGGTCGCCAACGTCCACGACACTTTCTACATCATCGGCACCGCCGCCGGCCCCCATCCCTATCCGGAGCTGGTGCGCGATTTCCAGTCGGTGATCGGCCGCGAGGCGCGCGAGCAGATGCTGCGCCGGACCGGCCGCCTGCCCGACCTGCTCGTCGCGGCGATCGGCGGCGGCTCCAACGCGATCGGCCTCTTTCATCCGTTCCTGGACGATCCCGACGTCGCGATGCTCGGCGTCGAGGCGGCGGGGCACGGGCTCGACCGCGAGCATGCCGCCTCGCTCGCCGGCGGCTTCCCCGGCGTGCTCCACGGCAACAAGACCTACCTATTGCAGGACGAGGACGGCCAGATCGCCGAGGCGCACTCGATCAGCGCGGGCCTCGACTATCCCGGCATCGGCCCGGAACACGCCTGGCTCAAGGACATCGGCCGCGTCCAATATGAGAGCGCGACCGACACCGAAGCGCTCGACGCCTTCCAGCTGCTGTGCCGGACCGAAGGCATCATCCCCGCGCTCGAACCTTCCCACGCCATCGCCGCCGTGACGCGCAAGGCACGGGAAATGCGGCCGGATCAGGTGATCCTGGCAAACCTGTGCGGACGCGGCGACAAGGACATCTTCACCGTCGCCGATGCGCTCGGCGTCGCGATATGAAGCGGCGGGTATTTGCCGAAGCCGCAGTTCAGATCACGCTTTTCCTTATGATCGTCACGTTGGGATTCGGCACGAGCGAACTGTTCCGGCCTCTAGGCGGCATTGTGGCGCATCTGATCGGGGCTTTTACGACGACTGCTCTGACGATGACGGTGCTCTTCAACTGGAGCCGCATCTTAGAACGGTTCTGGCCGAGGTCAGAGCGCTGACCCGCCTCGCCGCCGCCTTCGCGCAAGAGCACCCCGCGCTTGTCGCCTTCGTCACCGCCGGCGACGGCCCCACCGCCGCCATCCTCGACGCGCTCGTCGCGGGAGGGGCGGACGTGATCGAGCTGGGCATGCCGTTCACCGATCCGATGGCGGACGGCCCGGCGATCCAGGCCGCCAACCTGCGCTCCTTCGCCGCCAGGACAACGACGCACGATATCCTGCTGATCGCGCGCGCTTTTCGGGCTCGACACCCCACCGTGCCGCTGGTGTTGATGGGCTATGCCAACCCGATGCTGCGACGCGGGCCGGACTGGTTCGCGCTCGCGGCGAAGGACGCCGGCGTCGACGGCGTGATCTGTGTCGACGTGCCGCCGGAGGAGGACGACCAGCTCGGCCCCGCGCTCCGCGCGCACGGCGTCGACCCGATCCGCCTCGCCACCCCCACCACCGACGCCGCACGCTTGCCGGCGGTGCTGAACGGCGCGTCCGGCTTCCTCTACTATGTCTCAGTCGCAGGCATCACCGGGCTGCAACAGGCCGCGCAGGGCTCGATCGAGGCAGCCGTCGCCCGTCTCAAGGCCGCGACCGACCTCCCCGTCGCGGTCGGCTTCGGCGTCCGCACGCCCGATCAGGCCGCTGCCATCGCACGCGTCGCCGACGGCGTCGTCGTCGGCTCCGCGATCGTCGAGCTGGTCGGCCGATATGGCGCCGACGCGCCCGCCCACGTCCAGCGCTATGTCAGCTCGCTGGCGCAAGCCATTGCCGATGCTCGAAAGGTTCCCGCATGAGCTGGCTCAACTCCGTCCGCAACGTCCTCCCGTTCCGCGCCAAGGTGGAGACGTCGGAACACCTCTGGCACAAGTGCAAGGGTTGCGACCGGATGGTGTTCGTCAAGGAATGGGCGGAGAACGGCCATGTCTGTCCGCTGTGCGATCATCACGACCGCATCGGCCCGGCGGAGCGCTTCCGTCAGCATTTCGACGAGGGAAGCTGGCAGATCATCCCTGCCCCCAAGGTGACGGAGGACCCGCTTCGGTTCCGCGACTCCAAGCGCTACACCGATCGGCTCAAGGCCGCGCGCGCCGACACGCACGAGCAGGACGCGCTGGTCAACGCCAGGGGCACGATCGAGGGCCACGCCGCCGTGATCGGGGTCCAGGACTTCGCCTTCATGGGCGGCTCGATGGGGCTGGCGGTCGGCGAGGCGTTCGTGCGCGGCGTCGAGAACGCCATCGCGGCGAGCTGCCCCTACATCATCTTCACCGCGTCCGGCGGCGCGCGGATGCAGGAAGGCATCCTGTCGCTGATGCAGATGCCCAGATCCACCGTCGCGATCGACCTGCTGCGCGACGCCGGCCTGCCCTACCTCGTCGTGCTCACCGACCCGACGAGCGGCGGCGTCATGGCGGCCTATGCCATGCTGGGCGACATCCAGCTCGCCGAACCCAAGGCCACCCTCGCGTTCACCGGCCGCCGCGTGATCGAGAGCACGATCCGCGAGAAACTGCCCGACGATTTCCAGACGAGCGAATATTATCTGGAGCACGGCCTGATCGACATGGTGGTGCACCGCCATGCGTTGAAGGCGAAGCTGGCGACGGTGATCGGCTATCTGACGGAGGAGCGGCAAGCGGCGTGATGGGTGAGGGAGCAGGGAGCAGGGAGCGGGGAGTAGGCTCGCGTCGAGCATACCGACCGATTCGGCTTACCGACGCATCTGGATACCAGGTTGCAGCGAGGCTTCCTGCTCCCTGCTCCCTGCTCCCTGCTCCCTGACCAGTGCCCGACCACGCCACCTCCACCGACCCGGCCGTCCAGGCCCAGCTCGAACGCCTCTTCGCCGCCGGGCCGGGAACGGACGTGCTCGGGCTGGACCGGATCACGCGGCTGCTCGCGCGGCTCGGTGATCCGCACCGGTCGCTGCCGCCTGTGTTCCACGTCGCCGGCACGAACGGCAAGGGCTCGACCTGCGCGTTCCTGCGCGCCGCGCTGGAGGCGGCGGGACATGACGTCCACGTCTATGCCAGCCCCCACCTCGTCCGGTTCAACGAACGGATCAGGATCGCCGGGCAACTCATTGGCGACGCGACGCTCGCGCCCCTGCTCGCCGAGGTGATGGACGCGGGCGAGGACATCGGCGCCAGCTTCTTCGAGGCGACCACCGCCGCCGCCTTCCTCGCGTTCGCGCGTACCCCCGCCGCCGCGACGATCGTCGAGGTCGGGCTCGGCGGCCGGCTCGACGCCACCAACGTGGTGACGCCGGTGGTGACCGGCGTCGCCGCGCTCGGGCTTGATCACCAGGCGTTTCTGGGCGACACCGCCGTCGCCATCGCGGGCGAGAAGGCGGGGATCGCCAAGCCGGGCATCCCGCTCGTCACGATGGACTACGCCCGGCCCTCGCGTGACCGGATCGCGACGGTGGCGGCGGCCGCGGGCGCACCGGTGCTCGCGCGGGGCCGCGACTGGGCCACGGACACCGCGCGATCGACCGTGCGCTATCAGGACGCCGGCTTCTCCGTCGTCACCCGCCGCCCCCGCCTCGTCGGCGCGCACCAATCGCGCAACCTGGGTCTCGCCATCGCGATGCTGCGCCATCAGGGCGCGCTCCACGTGCCCGAGGCCGCGTTGCGCGCCGCCGCCGATTGGGCGCACTGGCCCGCGCGGATG
>NZ_CAHJWX010000234.1 GCF_903643065.1 Sphingomonas bacterium
GGTCGCGCATCTGGAACTGGCGCTGGCGCGCGCGCATCGCGGACGCGGTGGCGCTGACCAGCGAGGCGAGCCCCAGCGGCCGTTCCAACACGATCGCGTTGCCGGTGAACTCCAGCAGCCGGGCGCGGAACGCGTCGGCCGAGCCGGGCGCGCCCGCCTGCCGCGCGGCGAGCAGGATGAACGGGATGTCGGACCAGGCGGGCTGTTCGGCGAGCCGGGCCCGCAGGCCGTCCGCCCCGCCGTTCATCGCCTCCTGCGTCAGCAGCACGACGCCGACCTGCTCGTCGATAACGGCGGCGACCGCGTCCAGATCGGCGCAAGGGTGCGCGTCATAACCGCGCGCGCGCAACAGCGCGGCGGTGGTCTCCGCGTCGCGCCCGAACGGCGCGACGATCAGGACGCGATCGCCTTCGCCGGCCGCGCTAGCCGCCACGCCCGCGATCTTCCATCAACGGCGCCTGCTCGCCGACATAGGCGGGCGTTCCCGTCAGCACGCCGCGGAACGCCACCAGCGGCTCGCCGACGCGCACGCCCGAGGCATCGACGCGGAACTCGCGGATCGTGTCCTCATGCATGCCCGCGCGGTTCTTGATCACCGAGATCGCCTTGCGGATGCGCCCCTCCGCCTCGAAGAAGCGGAGCAGCAGCACCGCGTCGGCGATATAGGAGACGTTGATGCTGGAGTTCATCGATCCCAGCAGCCCGTGCTGCGGGTTGATGAGGAAGGTCGCGACGCCGCTCTGGTTGAGGTAGGACAGCAGCTCGTGAAGCTGCAGGATCAGCTGCTGCTCCTGCGGCATCGCGGCCAGATAACCGTTGAGGCTGTCGATCACGATGGAGCGGACGCCGCGCTCCTCCACCTGGCGCCGCACGCGCGTGGCGAACTCGCCGGGCGACAGCTCGGCCGGATCGATCTGCTCGATCCGGAGGCAGCCGCTGTCGATCTGCGCCTGGAGATCAAGGTTGAATGCCTTGGACCGCGCCATCAACGTGCCGACGCGCTCGTCGAACTGATAGACCACGCCCGGCTCGCCGCGCGCGCAGGCGGCGTGGACATATTGCAGCGCGATGGTGGTTTTGCCGGTGCCCGCCGGGCCGGAGATCAGCGTGCAGGTGCCGCGCAACGGCCCGCCGCCCAGCAGCTGGTCGAGCGCGGGCACGCCGCTCGCCACCGCCTCGCCCAGAAAGGCGGCATGGTGGTCGGCGGCGATCAGCCGGGGATAGATGTCCAGCCCGCCGCGCCGGATCGTGAAGTCGTGGAAGCCGGCGACGAAATCGACGCCGCGTAGCTTCTGCACCTGCAACCGCCGCCGCGCCGCGCCGAAGTCGAGCGTCAGCCGCTCCAGCGTCACCACGCCGTGGCACAGGCTGTGCAGATGCGCGTCGGCACCGGCGGTCGAGCCGCTGAGATCGTCGACCAGCACCACCGTGATCCGGCGCCCGGCGAAGAACTGCTTGAGCGCCAGGACCTGGCGGCGGAAGCGCAGCGAGTCCTGCGCCAGCAGCCGCATTTCGGACAGGCTGTCGAACACGACACGCGCGGGCTGAACCCGCTCCACCTCGTCCTGGATCAGCTTCACCGTCTCGCCCAGCTCCATCTCCCAGGGATGGAGGATGGACTGTTCGCGGCCCTCGCCGAGCACGCCGTCGGCGGCCGACAGCTCGAACACGTCGAACGCGTCGATGCTCCAGCCGTGCGACTCCGCGACGACGGCCAGTTCCTCGCGTGTCTCCGACAAAGTGATGTAGAGCGCCTTCTCGCCCCGGGCGACGCCCTCGCGCAGGAACTCCAGCGCCAGCGTCGTCTTGCCCGAGCCCGGCGCGCCCTCCAGCAGATACAAGCGATCGGCGGGAAGGCCGCCGCGCAGGATCAGGTCAAGTCCGCCATTGCCCGTCGATACCCGCGCCGTCATCATGCTCCCCGTTCCCGCGCGCCTTGGCACGGCGCGGGGCCCCGCCGCAACGCCGTCGCGCGCGGCGGGGTGACTGAGGTCACGCCATCAGGTCGTAGCGATCGGCGTTCATTACCTTGGTCCAGGCCTTGACGAAGTCGCGCGCGAACATGTCGTCGGCGTCGTCGCAGGCATAGACCTCCGCGATCGCGCGCAGCTGCGAGTTGGAGCCGAACACCAGATCGGTGCGTGACGCGGTCCACATATGCTCGTGCGTGTGGCGGTCGGTGCCGACGAACTCCTCGTCGCCGGTGTCGTCGACCTGCTTCCAGGCGGTCGCCATCTGCAGCAGGTTGACGAACCAGTCATTGCGCAGCTCGCCGGGGCGGCTGGTGAAGACACCATGCTGCTTGGCCTTGGAATGGTTGGCGCCGAGCACGCGCAAGCCACCCACCAGCACCGTCATCTCGGGCGCGCTCAGCCCCAGCAGCTGCGCGCGATCGACCAGCAGCTCTTCCGTCGGCACCGAATGCTTGGTCGACAGGTAATTGCGGAAGCCGTCCACCTTGGGCTCCAGCACCGCGAAGCTCTCGACGTCCGTCTGATCCTGCGTCGCGTCGGTGCGGCCCGGCGTGAAGGGCACGGCGATGTCCTTGCCGGCCGCCTGGAGCGCCTGCTCGACGCCGACGACGCCGCCCAGCACGATCAGGTCGGCGATCGACACGTCACCCGCGAAGTCCGCCTTCACCTGCTCATATTTGGCGAGCACTGTCGCCAGCTGCTCCGGCTCGTTGACCGTCCAGTCCTTCTGCGGGGCCAGCCGGATGCGCGCGCCGTTGGCGCCGCCGCGATGGTCGGATCCGCGCCAGGTCGAAGCGGACGCCCAGGCGGTGGTGACCAGCTCGGCGATCGACAGGCCGGTGGCGGCGATCGCCTGCTTCAGCGTCGCGATGCCCGCTTCGTCCAGCGGCGCGCCCGTCGCGGCGGGGACATTGTCCTGCCAGATCAGCTCTTCGGGCACTTCGGGCCCGAGCAGGCGCACCTTCGGCCCCATGTCGCGATGGCACAGCTTGAACCAGGCGCGTGCCCAGGCATCGGCGAAATACGCCGGATCGGCGCGGAACTTCTCGGTGATCGCGCGATAGGCGGGATCGACCTTGAGCGCCATGTCGGCGGACGTCATCATCGTCGGCACGCGCTTGCCCGGATTGTGCGCGGCCGGCGCCAGCGTCTCGTCGGGATTGCCGACCGGCTGAAACTGGTGGGCGCCGGCGGGGCTCTTCACCAGCTCGTATTCATGGTCGAGCAGCATGTCGAAATAGGTCATGTCCCACGTCGTCGGCGTCGGCGTCCACGCGCCCTCGATGCCCGACGTGATCGTGTCCTCGCCCATGCCGGTGCCATGGGTGGAGCCCCAGCCGATGCCCTGCGATGCGATGTCGGCGCCCTCCGGCTCCTTGCCGACCTTGGACGCGTCGCCGTTACCGTGCGCCTTGCCGAAGGTGTGGCCGCCGGCGGTCAGCGCCACGGTCTCCTCGTCGTTCATGCCCATGCGGCCGAACGTCTCCTTCATGTCGCGCGCGGAGCCCATGGGGTTGGGACAGCCGCCGGGGCCTTCCGGATTGACGTAGATCAGGCCGTGCTGGATCGCGGCGAGCGGGTTCTCCAGCGTGAGCCCAGCCTCCTCGTCGATGCGGGTCTGGCCCAGCCACTCCTCCTCGGTGCCCCAGTAGATGTCCTTCTCGGGCTCGAACACGTCGGCGCGGCCGCCGCCGAAGCCGAACACCGGCCCGCCCATCGACTCGATCGCGACATTGCCGGCGAGGATGAACAGGTCCGCCCAGCTCAGCGCACGGCCGTACTTCTGCTTGACCGGCCAGAGCAGCCGGCGCGCCTTGTCGAGATTGCCATTGTCCGGCCACGAGTTGAGCGGCGCGAACCGCTGCTGCCCCGCGCCCGAGCCGCCGCGGCCGTCGCCGGTGCGGTATGTGCCGGCCGAATGCCAGGCCATGCGGATGAAGAACGGGCCGTAATGACCATAGTCCGCCGGCCACCAGGGCTGGCTGTCAGTCATCAGCGCGGTCAGGTCGGCCTTGACCGCCCGGTAATCGAGCGTCTTGAACGCCTCGCGATAGTTGAACGTCGTGCCATAGGGATCGGGCGAGACGCCACGCTGCGACAGGATGTCCAGCGACAGCGCCTCGGGCCACCAATCCTTGGGCGTGCGGCCCAGCAGCGTGCGCAATGCCATCGGCTGGTTGCGGGGATCGTTGATCGGGCTGCCCGACGTGATCGCGTCCATGACTCTCTCCAGAAACCTATACCTCCTTAATGGACAGCGCCGACAGATTTATCCAATGGATTAAACCGATGTCTGTCATCGGATCGGTCGATTGAGCAAGCCGCTGCCCTCGTTGCGCCAACTCGCCTATCTGCTGGCGTTGCACGAGCACGGCCATTTCGGGCGCGCGGCGGCGGCGAGCTTCGTTACGCAGTCGACGCTGTCGGTCGGCATCGCCGAGCTGGAGCGGCTGCTGGGCGCCGCGCTGGTCGAGCGGACGCGGCGCTCGGTGCGGTTCACCCCGCTGGGCGAGGAGGTGGTGGCGCGCGCGCGCGGGGTGGTGCGCGCGG
>NZ_CAHJWX010000235.1 GCF_903643065.1 Sphingomonas bacterium
CGGTCTCCTGCTCCAACACGACCGCGAGCAGGTAGAGGCTGTCGCGGAACGTGCCCGGCACCGTCTCGCCGTTCAGGCCGGTGAACTGGTCGGAAGCGAGATTGTACCAGGTGACCCCGCGCTTGCGCCCGAAATATTTAGGGTTGGGACCGGCATGGATCGTGCGGACGGGCACGGTGAACCGCAGCCCGTCCGCGGAGGCGACCTCGCCGCCACCCCAGCGATGCGCGAGCGGGATGGCGTTCTGGGCGGCGACCAGCACCGCGTTAGCGACCGTCAGCGTCTCGGCGCGCATGAAGTTCTGCTTCACCCAGCTCAGCCGCGATCGGCGCAGCGCCGGGGCGTCGCGCCTGATCAGCGGCTCGAACCCGGTATTGGTCGCCTCGGCGAGCAGCACCGCGCAAATGGTGGTGGCGATGTCCTCGGCCCGGGCGCTGCCCTCGCTCGCATGGGTGAACGAGGCGGCGAACCCGGTTCGCGCGTGCATCTCCATGATCAGCTCGGGCAAGTCGACCCGCGGCAGGCGCGCCTCGACGGCCGCGCGCAGCCTGGTCAGGCTGGCGGGTTCCTCGATCCGGTCGAGCGGCTCGACCGAGAGGTCGGCTCCGTGGTCGGTGCCGACGATGGTCACCGCCTTGTTGGCGGGAATACGCGCGGCCGTCTCGCGATAGGCGAGGTCGAGGCGCTTCGAGAGCATGGCGAGCTCCTCGTCGCCCGCTGCCGCGACCCCAACCGTGCGGCAGATCACCGGCCGTGCCGCCTCCCAAGCGGCACCCTTGAGCAGGGCCTTTCGCGGGTCGGCATAGCGGAGCGAGCGCACCGGGAACACATCGCGGCGACGGATGGCGTGACGCAGCCGATCGACCGTCGCCAGCCGATACCCGGCGAGGTCGAACGCCCCATCGTTCGTCCTGAGCTGAGCGGCCCAGGCCTTGGGCGCGAACGCGGTAGGGGCGGGTCCCGGCTTCCTGGCGCCGCGCTGGAGCGAGCGAAGATGACCAACCGCGTCCAGCAGCGGCTTGCCGGCCGGCGCGGCTTCGAGCTCGATCCCGCTCAGCAGCGCGGGCAGGTATCGCAGCTTGCCCGGGTGCCGACGCAGCTCCGCGAAGTAGGTGGCGTCGCCCGGCACCGCGAGCAGCGTGATCTGGGCGACCGCCTCGGCCAGCGCGCTCCGCTCGATGCCCGCGAACACCGCGGCGCGGACCTCGCCATCGGCCGTGTCGTCGTCGAGCAGCACCGCGCCGGCATCGCGCAGCAGCAGCGCGGCCGCGTCCAGATCGCGCAGCGTGCGTATCCGCGCCTCCTTGGCGGTCGCGCGCGCGTGGGAGAACATGGTGGTCGACACCGCGTCGAACAGGTCGATGACGTCGTCCCCGGCCGAGGCTTCCAGCGTGCGGATAAACGCGACCAGGGTCGCGGCGCGGCGATCGTCGGGAAGCCTCGCCACGGCCTGCGCCTTCGCCACGGACGCGAACCGCGCGAGCGACGCGGCCTTGCCGGACGGGATGCGGTCGAGTTCGGGCAGCCCGGACGCAAGCGCGCGGATTTCTTCGAGCCGCTTGACCGCGCGGCCGATCTCCGGACCGCTTTGCAAATACGGTCCATCGCGCAGCCGATCGAGCGGGCTCTGCCGCCCGTTATCGGGCACCTGCACCAGCCCGTCGAGCCGATCGCGCTGCTCAGGGCTCAGGCGGTCCACCAACCGATGATGAAGGTGCCGATGCACCCGCGCCCGCACCCGGGCGACCACCCGCTCAAGCACCGACAGGCCGGGCAGGACCACCTTGGCGGCGAGCAGCCAGGCAACAGCGCGATCGAACAGCGTCGAGGGACGATCGGTGCCGGTCCAGCACACCGCGTACAGGAAGCGGTTGAGCCGGAACGCCACGCCGAAGTCGGGGAACTGGCGATAGCCGTAGCGATCACGGATGCGAGGACCATGCCGCCAGCGGCCCGCGCTCGCGACATAGGTGTTCATCAGCCCGGCCGTGCCGGTCATGGCGAGCTGGTCGCCCGCGAACCGCGCGACCGTGGCGGGTGTCTGCGACACGTCCTCGAGCAGCGTGCCCAGCAGCCGCAGCGAGCCGAGCTGGACGGCGACCCCGAGCCGGTTGTGATCGCCGCGATGCTCGCCGACGAACGCGCGATCGGCGTCGTCCAGGTGGAAGAACCGCGTCAGCTGCTCGGGCGTCGGGTCGCCGGCGAAGCGTCCGTAGCGGAGGGCCTGGCCGTCCGAAAGGAAGCTGACCGGCACGGGTTGCCGCTATGCCGCGATCGCAGGCTTGGCGGCGCGCTTGCCTAGCAGCTCGGTCGCGCGTTCTCGCGGTTGACCCTTGGCGTCGACATAGGCGTAGAGCGTGGACACCGACACGCCGAGCTGGGCCGCGACGTCGCGCGCGGCATTGTCCCGGTCGGCCATCAGCGCCATCGCCGCCTTCAGCTTCTGGCGAGTCATCACCCGCGGGCGCCCGCCCGAACGGCCACGCGCGCGCGCCGCGGCCAGCCCCGCCATCGTCCGCTCATGGATCAGGTCGCGCTCGAACTCGGCCAAGGTCGCGAAGATGCCGAACACCAACCGCCCTGTGGCCGTGGTCGTGTCGACGTCGCCGGTCAGCACCTTGAGGCCGACACCCCGCTTTTGGAGGTCGCCGACCAGCCCGACGACATGCGGCAGCGAGCGGCCAATCCGATCCAGCTTCCAGATCACGAGCGCATCGCCGTCGCGCGCGATGTCCAGCGCGCGCGCCAGACCGGGGCGGTCGACCGCCCGGCCGGAGCACACGTCCTCGCAGATCCGATCGGGCGCGACACCGGCCGCGACCAGTGCGTCGCGTTGCAGGCCAAGGTTCTGGTCTGCCGTCGACACCCGCATATATCCAACCAGCATAGCCCCGCGCCTCTCCCGTTCCAGGAACGTAGGACAGGGCAGGTTTATGGGCCACAGGTTTCTACATGGCTTTATGTGAGAAACGGACTGGGATCGCGGTCCGGTTCTGACCGCAGCGCGGGTTCACATCAAACCGGGGTTTGTTGGACGCGCATCGGGGTCGACTTGGCTTGCTCACCCACGAGCGATACGACTAAGTCTTGCCCAAGGGGGAAGGTATGTTGAACGGCAGATCAAGGGCCGCTGGCTAATGGCCTCGACGCAATACACCGGCGATCAACTACCCAAACTGGCGCGGTAAGATACAGCGAAGCAAGAGGTCCGGGAGGGAACGCGAATGAATGCTGAGACGCAACGGAACCTGGCCCCCCGGCAGCTCGCAGCGAGAGCTGCACCCTTCGTAATCGTCGCGCTGGCTGGAATTGCCGCACGTTCACCACTTGTCGCGATCTATCCTCTTGCCGCGGCGCTGCTGTTTCTATGGATCGTGTCGGACACGATGATGCTGGCGCTGATTGCGCGCGCGCCGAAACGACGTCCGGCGCGACATGCCGTCTTGGGCACGTTAGCCGGTGCGAGCATCACCGTCTGGTTCGGCTCTCCCGCCGCCCTCCGTCAGGCGCTGTCCGCAACGCCCCCAATCACGGCGATGATGCTGATCGCCGTCCTGGGGCATGTCGCGTGGGGAACATTGCGGGCAGGGCGCATATTTCGGGCTGGCGAGACCACGACAGGTGATCGGTGGTTGGCCGCTGCATCGGAAGTGCTGCCTCCCATGCTGGTCCGGCTCGCCGCGGCCGAGCTGACCATTCTTCATATGGCGCTTTTCCGCTGGGGCGGGCCGGCCGATGTGCCCGCCAACTGCCGCGGTTTCTCATACCACAAGCATCTGACGCCGATGTGCGCTACCCTGCTGATCCTGTCGGGGATAGAGGTCGCCGTTTATCACCTGCTGGTCGGGCATTGGAGCCGCACGGCGGCTCTAGTGATGTTCGTTCTCAGCGATCTCGGGCTAGTGTACCTAGTTGGCTTGATCAAATCGTTCCGGTTCCGGCCGGTGCTGCTGACGCCGGACGGGGTGTGTGTCCGGGCTGGCATACTCATCAATCAGCCAATCCCGCTTGATTTGATTGTCGACGTCGAGACCGGATTTAGTGGAGAGGCGGTTCGTGACCCCGCCACCTTGAACGCTGCACTCCTGGCTTGGCCCAACATCCTCCTCAAGCTAAACGGATCCGTCGGTCGGCGATCGCTGCTGAAACGCAAGCGAGCTTTCCGCAACATCGCTTTTCGACTGGACGATCCTGAACCTTTCATCCGGCTCCTGCGCTGGCGGCTTGGCCAAAGGGCTTCCTGAGCGAAAGCAGCGCCCGCGTGTGGTGAATGCGGCTTGGCGCGCACGAACGGGCCTTGTGTAGGTTTTCTGTTCCGTTGCTACTCAGACCCCATGTAGAGCTTCTGCCAACGCCACCAGACCTTGGGAAGAAAAGCGTCGCGCCGCGAACCGACCCAAGCTCGCTCCAGACACGGTCTTTCCAGAGACTATGGGCGGTTACGCTGACCGACAGGGTCATCGCAATCGCGCAACACATTGCCGTGGCCAGGTAGATGGCGGTCCAGT
>NZ_CAHJWX010000236.1 GCF_903643065.1 Sphingomonas bacterium
GGGAACACGGCGCCTGACCGGCTTGCCAGTCGCGTGCCGAGCCCTATACCTCCGGTCCGATACGAACCCGCCACAAGGCGGGTCGACCTGGGAGAGACCGCCGATGACGCCCGTCTATGTGGCCATGCTCTGCGGCGTGCTCGCCGTGCTCTATGGCGCGTTCACCTCCGCCCAGGTGCTGCGCCAGCCCGCCGGCGACGCCCGGATGCAGGACATCGCCGCCGCCATCCAGGAGGGCGCCAAGGCGTATCTGGGCCGGCAATACACCACGATCGCCATCGTCGGCGTCATCGTCGCGGGCATCGTGCTCGCGACGCTGGGCACCGTGTCGGTGATCGGCTTCGCGATCGGCGCGGTGCTGTCCGGCGTCGCCGGCTATGTCGGCATGAACATCTCCGTGCGCGCCAACGTGCGCACGGCGGAGGCGGCGCGCGGGTCGTTGCAGGGCGGGCTGACCACCGCGTTCCGCTCCGGCGCGATCACCGGCATGCTGGTGGCGGGGCTGGGGCTGCTCTCGATCGCGGTGTTCTTCTGGTATCTGGTCAGCGTCGCCGGCCACGCGCCTGGCGACCGCGTCATCGTCCAGGCACTGACCGCGCTCGCCTTTGGCGCCTCGCTCATTTCCATCTTCGCGCGCCTGGGCGGCGGCATCTTCACCAAGGCCGCCGATGTCGGCGCCGATCTGGTCGGCAAGGTCGAGGCGGGCATCCCGGAGGACGATCCCCGCAACCCGGCGGTGATCGCGGACAATGTCGGCGACAATGTCGGCGATTGCGCGGGCATGGCCGCCGACCTGTTCGAGACCTATGTGGTGACGCTCGGCGTGACGATGATCTCGATCGCGCTGATCCTGCGCAACGCGGACAATCTGCTTCAGATCATGACGCTGCCGCTGATCGTCGGCGGGGTGTGCATCGTCACGTCGATCATCGGCACCTACGCCGTCCGGCTCGGCCGGGGCTCGATCATGGGCGCGCTGTACAAGGGCTTCTGGACATCGGCGATCCTGGCGGTGCCGGCGATCTATGGCGTGACCCGGTGGGTGCTGGGCGACCTCTCCCGGCCGCTGGGCGGCAACGGGTTCCTCGACACCGCCACCGACACGCTGTCCTCGTCCGCCGACACGACGGCGGCGGCGGACCACGCGGTGAAGGCGTTCACCGGGCTGGACCTGTTCTGGTGCATGCTGATCGGGCTGGCGGTGACCGGCCTGATCGTGTGGATCACCGAATATTACACCGGCACCGATCATCGCCCGGTCCGCTCGATCGCCAGGGCGAGCGAGACCGGCCACGGCACCAACGTGATCCAGGGCCTCGCGATCAGCCTGGAGGCGACCGCGCTGCCGACGCTGGTGATCGTGGTCGCGGTGATCGCGACATACCAGCTGGCGGGCGTGATCGGCATCGCCTTCGCCGCGACCGCGATGCTGGCGCTGGCCGGCATGGTGGTGGCGCTCGACGCCTATGGCCCGGTGACGGACAATGCGGGCGGCATCGCCGAGATGGCGGGGCTGCCCGACGAGGTCAGGCACAAGACGGACGCGCTCGACGCGGTCGGCAACACGACAAAGGCGGTGACCAAGGGCTATGCGATCGGCTCGGCGGCACTCGCCGCGCTGGTGCTGTTCGGCACCTACACCGCCGACCTCAAGGAGTTCTTCGGCGCCGTCACCGTCGATTTCAGCCTGTCCAACCCGTATATCATCGTCGGGCTGCTGTTGGGCGCGCTGCTCCCCTATCTGTTCGGCGCGTTCGGGATGACGGCGGTGGGCCGCGCGGCCGGCCATGTCGTGGAGGACGTGCGCGCGCAGTTCCGCGACGATCCCGGCATCATGGCGGGCACCAGCCGCCCCAATTACGGCCGCACCGTCGACCTCGTCACCAAGGCGGCGATCAAGGAAATGATCGTGCCCTCGCTGCTGCCGGTGCTGTCGCCGATCGCGGTATATTACATCGTCACGGCGGTGGCGGGCCAGGCACAGGGCTTCGCGGCGGTGGGCGCGATGCTGCTCGGCGTCATCGTCTCCGGCCTGTTCGTCGCGCTGTCGATGACGAGCGGCGGCGGCGCGTGGGACAACGCCAAGAAGTACATCGAGGACGGCCATCACGGCGGCAAGGGCTCCGACGCGCACAAGGCGGCGGTGACGGGCGACACGGTGGGCGATCCGTACAAGGACACCGCCGGCCCGGCGGTGAACCCGATGATCAAGATCACCAACATCGTCGCACTGCTGCTGCTCGCCGCGCTGGCGGCGCACGCGGGCGTGTAGGCCGGGCCGAGAGAGGACCAGCCCGGACCAGCAGGGCCCTGTCGTCAAGTTCACCCGAACTGGAGGTAAGTTTATCGAGTCAGCAGAGTCGCTTGACGTCAGGCTACTCCGAAACAGCGTCCGATCCGATTCCCCCAGACAGGCTGGCGTGATTCAAGCTGCCGATGCAGCGCAACGACCCCGGCAACCACCTTCACTACGGCGACAATCTCGCCGTGCTCCGCGCCCAGGTAGCCGACGAGAGCGTCGATCTTGTTTATCTCGACCCGCCGTTCAACTCGAACGCCACCTACAATATCCTCTTCCGCTCGCCCGCGGGCACCGGCGCGGATGCGCAGATCGAGGCCTTCGAGGACAGCTGGCGCTGGAACGACACCGCCGAGACCGCCTTTGACGAGGTGATGCGAAGCGGCCGCACCGCCGCCGCCGAGCTGCTGCGCGCGATGCGCGCGTTCCTGGGCGAGAACGACATGATGGCCTATCTCGCGATGATGGCGGTGCGGCTGATCGAGCTGCACCGCGTGCTCAAGCCGACGGGGTCACTGTACCTCCACTGCGACCCGACCGCGTCGCATTACCTCAAGCTGCTGCTGGATGGCGTGTTCGGAGCGGAGCGTTTCCTCAACGAGATCACGTGGAAGCGGACCACTGCGCATGCCGATGGAGGGCGCTTCGGGCGTAACATCGACATCATCCTCTTCTACGCGCGTGGCAAGGAGCGCCATTGGACACAGCAATATACGCCCTACGACGCCGAGTATGCGGCACGCTTCCGGCAAGTCGATGCTGATGGCCGGCGATGGATGGATGACAATCTGACCGCAAAAGGCTTGTCAGGCGGCGGTTACACCTATGCATACAAGGGCGTTACCTCGCTGTGGCGAATGCCGATCGAGACGATGCGACGCCTTGACGACGAAGCGCGACTGCATTTCACCCGCGCTGGCGGTATCCGCCTCAAACGATATCTGGATGAGGCGAAGGGCCTGCCGGTGCAGGCGTTGTGGACGGATATCCCCGCGCTCAACAGCCAGGCGCAGGAGCGCCTCGGCTACCCCACCCAGAAGCCGCTCGCCCTGCTCGAACGCATCATCGCCGCGTCGTCAGCGCCCGGCGATGTGGTGCTGGACCCGTTCTGTGGCTGCGGCACCGCCGTCCATGCCGCGCAGAAGCTCGACCGGCGGTGGATCGGCATCGACGTGACGCACCTCGCGATCAGCCTGATCGAGAAGCGGCTGCGCGCTGCGTTTCCGGAGGTGGCCTTCACCGTCGAGGGCACGCCGCGCGACCTGGCGTCCGCCACCGACCTCGCGGCACGCGACAAATACCAATTTCAGTGGTGGGCGGTGTCGATGGTGGACGCCATGCCGTTCGGCGGCAGGAAGAAGGGCGCGGACGGCGGCATCGACGGCGTGATCTATTTCAAGCCCGACGGCCGACGCACCGAGCGCGCGATCGTGTCGGTCAAGGGCGGCGGCAACGTCGGCGTGCAGATGATCCGCGACCTCCACAGCGCGATGGAGCGCGAGAAGGCGCCGATCGGGGTGTTCATCACGCTGGCGCTACCGACCAGCGTGATGGAGCGCGAAGCGGCGGCAGTGGGCCGCTATACCGCGCCCGCGACCGGGCGCAGCTACCCCCGCCTCCAGATCATCACGCTCGCCGAGCTGTTCCAGGGGCGCCGGCCGGACATCCCGCTGGTCGATCCCGGCGCGGCGTTCCGCAAGGCCGGGCGCGAGGAGGCGCGGCAGGACCGGCTGATCTGACCGCTACAGCACCACCGTCGGCGCGCTGCCCTCATCCAACCCGGCGAGGATCATCGCCTCCCAGACGCGCGGGTCGCCCGCCTTGGCCATCGCGCCGTCAGGCTCGCGCAGCGTCTTGAGCACCGCGCGGGCGTCGTCGAGATGGTCGCGCCAGGCGGCATCGACCTGCCTGCCCGCCGACTCCGCGTCCCCGTCCGCGTTGGCGCTGATCCGCTGGCCGGCGAGGACGCGCGCGACGCGCTCGATGGCGGGGGTGAGGGATACGTCCATGGCATTGCTCCTGGTTCGGGAGCAGAAACGGGCGGAAGCCAAGATCGCTCCGCTCCCCGCGCGCGGGGAGGGATTGGGGCCTATCAACCGGGAGGAGGCGCCCGGACACACGCCCCACCCCAACCCCTCCCCTGAAGGGGAGGGGCTAGCTTGGAACGGTCAGCGCACGGCCGAGGCGCCGCCGGGGCGGCCGCG
>NZ_CAHJWX010000237.1 GCF_903643065.1 Sphingomonas bacterium
GCCGCCACGCAGGCCGGCGTGCTGGTCACCCCGGCCGGCACCGTCTGGCGCTTCGCCGCCGCGCCGCCGCGCCGCCGCACGCGTTGATGCATGTTCCATTGCCATTAACATTCGTGCGCTTATCTTCGCGCCTATGAGCGATGATTCCAAGCAGCCCGGGTCCGACGGCAATGGCGGCAATGGCAACAATCCCTGGATGAAGAGTCTGGTGGTGTGGGTCGCCATCCTGCTCGGGCTCGCGCTGTTCGTGACGCTGATCGACGGGCGCGGCACGGCGGCCGCGGGCAATCAGGTCAGCTACTCGCAATTCCTCGACAAGGTGGACGAGGGCGGCGTCAAGTCCGCCAACCTGTCGACCAGCGTGGTGAGCTTCACCACCACGAGCGGCGAGCGGTTCCGCGCCGACCGCGTGCTGCCCGATCCGACATTGCTCCAGAAGCTGCGCGACCGGCACGTCGACACCTCCGGCCGGCCCGAGGACGGCCCGTCGATCTGGCAGTATCTGCTCGTCCAGTCGCTGCCGTTCGTGCTGATGATCGGCCTCGCCTTCTTCGTGCTGCGGCAGATGCAGAAGGGCTCGGGCTCCGGCGCGATGGGCTTCGGCAAGAGCCGCGCCAAGATGCTGACGCAAAAGGAGGGCAAGGTCACCTTCGACGACGTCGCCGGCATCGACGAGGCGCGCGAGGAGCTGCAGGAGATCGTTGAGTTCCTCAAGGATCCGACCCGCTTCGCGCGGCTCGGCGGCAAGATCCCCAAGGGCGCGCTGCTGGTCGGCAGTCCCGGCACCGGCAAGACGCTGCTCGCGCGCGCCATCGCGGGCGAGGCGGGCGTGCCGTTCTTCACCATCTCCGGGTCCGACTTCGTGGAGATGTTCGTTGGCGTCGGCGCCAGCCGCGTGCGCGACATGTTCGAACAGGCCAAGAAGAGTGCGCCGTGCATCGTCTTCATCGACGAGATCGACGCGGTCGGCCGCCATCGCGGCGCGGGCCTGGGCAACGGCAATGACGAGCGCGAGCAGACGCTCAACCAGCTGCTGGTCGAGATGGACGGCTTCGACGCCAACGAGGGAATCATCATCGTCGCCGCGACCAACCGCCCCGACGTGCTCGACCCCGCGCTGCTGCGGCCCGGCCGCTTCGATCGCCGCGTCACCGTGCCGCTGCCCGACATCGAGGGGCGCGTGAAGATCCTCGAAGTCCACATGAAGAAGGTGCCGCTGGCGCCCGACGTCGACGCGCGCGTCATTGCGCGCGGCACGCCGGGTATGGCCGGCGCGGACCTCGCCAATCTGGTCAACGAGGCGGCGCTGATGGCGGCCAGGCTCGGTAAGCGGCTGGTTGCGATGGCGCAGTTCGAGCTGGCCAAGGACCGCGTCATCATGGGCACCGAGTGGAAGAGCCTCGTGATGACGACCGACGAGAAGCGGATGACCGCCTATCACGAGGCCGGCCACGCGCTGCTCACCGTGCTCCAGCCGGCGGCCAACCCGATCCACAAGGCGACGATCATCCCGCGCGGCGGCGCGCTGGGCATGGTGGTGTCGATGCCCGAGCGCGACAACTACTCCTACCATCGCGACAAGATGTTCGCCGACCTGGCGATCGCGATGGGCGGGCGCGTGGCGGAGGAGGTGATCTTCGGCCACGACAAGGTATCCTCGGGCGCCTCGGGCGACATCAAGCAGGCGACCAAGCTGGCGCGCGCGATGGTGACGCAATGGGGCATGTCCGACGCGATCGGGCCGCTGGAATATGAGGAAAAGCAGGGCGAGGGCTTTCTGGGCTACACCCAGACGCAGCGCGCCAGCATGTCGAACGAGACCGCGCTGATCATCGATTCGGAGATCAAGCGGCTAGTCGAGGGCGGGCTGACCCGCGCCCGCGACGTGATCACGACGCATCTCGATCAGCTCCACGCCATTGCCGGCGCGCTGCTTGAGCTGGAGACGATCACCGGCGAGGAAGTGAAGCGCATCGTCGCGGGCGAGGATGTCGGTCGGCCGGACGAGGGCAAGAAGGCGCCGGCCACCGTCAAGGCGGGCACGTCCATCCCCAAGACGCGCCGGCCGTCGGGCCCGTTCGGAACGCCGTCTCCGATGGGGGCGTGAGATCGAGCACGGTCGCTCATCGGCGCGGATCGCGCCGATGAGCGGAGGGGCGGTGTCGTTTGGGTCAGCCTCGGTTCAGTCGTGGAACGCCACTGTCCTGGCCATGCTCAAACTCCTAGCTCCGGCCTTGATCCTCCTCATCGCGGCCCCCGCTTCGGCGGCGACGACCGTCGGCAATTTCGTCACGCGGGCGAATGCGTTGCGCGCCAATCCGCTCACCGCGCTGACCTCGCCCGACTTCACGGTATTGCGTGACGAGGCGCGGGCGGCATCCGCGCAGCTCAAGGCAGAGCGCGATGCCCGCCGCGCGGCGGGCAAGCCGCCGATCGCCTGCGTGCCCGACGGCCAGTCGATCGGGATCACCGATATGCTGGACGGCCTCGCCGCGCTGCCGCCCGCGCAGCAGCGCCTGCCGCTCAAGGACGGCTACGCCGCCGTGCTGGCGAAGCGCTTCCCCTGCCACTGAAGCCTGTCCCGCTCAGCTGTTAACATCCGTTCGTCCCGAGCGAAGGCTCTCCCGAGCCTCCTGAATCGAAACCGATCACCGCGGGCTATGGCATCGGGTGAAGGCCGGACGGGCCCGGCATCCTCAGGTCACGCCGGCGGCCAGGCCAGCGGGCCGCACTTCTTCTCCACCCAGCCCTTCTTGTCCCAGCATGCCGGATCGAGGCGCGGCACGGCCATGCGGTCGAACGCGGAGCCGCCCGGGCGCAGCTCGTCGCCCCAGGCGCCGAACAGGCTGTTGCGGATCAGCCGAAGGTTCGCCGCCGCGAACGCGCCGAACTGGCCGCGCGGCTGGAACACCGCGTCGCGCCCCACGGTCGCCGCCGTCTGGCAGAAGCCGAACTGGCCACCGACGGTCACGAACGACGAATAGGTGCGCGTACCAAAGCTATCCAGCGCCTTCTGGCTCGCGCCCGGCGCCTTGTTGGTCCGCACGAAATATTTGGTGAGCGTCTTCACCGATCCGTCCAGCTCGGCGCCATGATCCTTCAGCATCGCATTGTAGTTGGGGACGGTGAGCAGCGTCGGCTCGAACTGGCATTGCAGCGCGGCGACGTTGAGCGCGGCGCGCATGTTCCAGACCAGCGCCGCGCGAATCTCGGCGGGCGTCGCGCCGGGCAGCGCCTGGCTCAGCACGCCGGGCTCCGTCCCATCGACGGCGACGCTGTCGAAATGGTGGCTCCGCAGGTTGAACTGCGCGGCGGCCGGCACGGCGCCGAGCGCGAGCGGGGCGAACAGGGTGGCGGCGGCCAGGAGACGCGAAACGAACATGGTTGACCTCGAACGGAACAAGGCCGTGCTCTACCCATCACCCCGCGCAAACCCAAGCCTTTCCCGCGAGATGACCCGCCCAGCCGACTCCCTGGCGCGACCGGTCGGCACCTGCGCACGCAAAAGGGGCCGCCCGGCATCCCGGACGGCCCCCCGATCGAACCCAGACGGGTCGATCACATATTGCCGGCCATGTTGCCCGTCGCGGCGGTGTCGTTCGACATCATGCTGCTGTTCGACGACATCGTGTCGTTCGCCATCATGCCGGTGTTCGAACCGCTGTCGACCGAGGTCATGTTGTCGTTCGCCATCGTGTCGGTATCGCCCGACGCATTCATGTCGGTGACCATCGTGTTGTCGGTGGTGGACGTGTCGGTCTTGGGGCCGCAGGCGGAGACCGCGAGGGCGCCGGCGGCGATCATCGAGCCGGTCAGAATCTTGGCAATGGCACGCATGTGAAGCTCCCTTGGATAGCAGGATTTGAGGTGGCTGGCTGCCGGGTAAACTCCCAAATCGCGATGGGTTTTAAACGTAACGGCAATTCCTCTCAAGCCTCCATTTACAATGGAGAAGAAAGAGTTTGCAGAAAAGCCGACAGCCCGAACGCGAGGGCCGCGTCGAAAGTTGCACCGTCGATCGATCGGCCGAGCGCGGCAAGACTGGTGACCGGGTGCCCGGCCAGCCCGCACGGCACGATCCCGCTGAAATGCGCCAGCTCCGGATCGAGGTTGAGCGAGAAGCCGTGCGTCGTCACCCAGCGTCGCACGCGCACCCCGATCGCGCCGATCTTCGCCTCCCGCCCCTCCGCCAGCGTCCAGATGCCGACCCGGCCCGGCGCGCGGAACGCGGCCACGTCGAGCCGCGCGAGCGTCGCGATCAGCCAGCCCTCCAGCGCGTGCACGAAGCGGCGCACGTCGCGGGCGCGCGCGCCGAGGTCGAGCACCAGATAACCAACGCGCTGGCCGGGCCCGTGATAGGTGTACTGGCCGCCTCGCCCGGCCGCGTGGACGGGGAAGCGCGGATCGAGCAGGTCGGCGGCCCTGGCGCTGGTGCCGGCGGTGTAGAGCGGCGGATGCTCCAGCAGCCAGACCAGCTCGGGCGCCGCCC
>NZ_CAHJWX010000238.1 GCF_903643065.1 Sphingomonas bacterium
CGCGGGCGCGCCGGCCGGCGCGGCGCCGCACGGGGCGGTCATCGTCTGGGTGTACGACGCGACGGACCGCGAGGAGGAACTCGTGCGTACCGGCAACGAGGCGGAGCGGTTGCACGCCGCCTTCGACGCGCTGGCCGGGCTGATCGAGGCGGCGCCGCTGCCGATGTGGTACCGTGGCGCAGACCTTGCGCTGATGCTTGCGAACACCGCCTATGTGCAGGCGGTGGAGGGCGCCGACGCCGAAGACGTCGTCGCTCGTGGACTGGAGCTGGTCGAGGCGACCGGCGCGGGCGGGCCACTCGCCGGCGCAGCCGCCGCTCGTGACGCCGGCCGGCCGCACGAGCAGGTGATGCCCGCGACGATCGACGGCAAGCGGCGGATGCTGAAGGTCGTGGACGTGCCGCTCGCGACCGGCGGGGTCGCGGGCTATGCGATCGACGTCGAGGAGCTGGAGCAGGCGCGCGCGCGGGTCAAGCGTTTCGCCGATGCGCAGCGCGCGATGCTCGACCGGCTGTCGTCGGGCGTGGCGCAGTTCGGCGCCGATCGCAGCCTGGTGTTCTGCAACCAGCCGTTCCGCCGCCTGTTCGCGATGCGTAGCGAGTGGCTCGCCGATCGGCCCGAGTTCGACCGCGTGCTCGAACGGATGCGCGAGGCCAACCGACTGCCCGAGGTGCGCGACTTTCCCGCGTGGCGAGCGGAGCGGCGTGCATGGTTCTCGGCGACCGGCGGCGCGCGGGATGCGGGACAGGAGGAGCAATGGCACCTGCCGGGCGGCGTCCACCTGCACCTCGTCGCTCAGCCGCTGCCCGATGGCGGGTTGTTGCTGGTGTTCGAGGACCGGACCGAGCAGGTCCAGCTCGCGGGCGCGCGTGACACGCTGCTGCGGGTGCGCACCGCGACGTTCGACAATCTGTTCGAGGCGCTTGGCGTGTTCGCCGCCGACGGCCGGCTCCAGTTGTGGAACAACCGCTTCCGTTCGCTATGGGGCGTCGAGGAGGAGTTCCTGAGCGCGCACCCGCGCGTCGACGTGATCGCCGAGGCGGTGGCGGACCGGCTGGCGACGCCCTCGCGCGCCGTGCTGATCGCCGAGCTCGTCCGCTCCGCCACCGTGGAGCGCCAGCAGCGCGGCGGGCGGGTCGCGTTCGCCGATGGGCGGCACTTCGAGTTCGCCGCGGTGCCGCTGCCCGACGGCAACGCGCTGTTCACGATGCTCGACATCTCCGACAGCCGCCGGATCGAGCAGGCGCTGCGCGACCGCAACGACGCGCTGGAGGACGCGGACCGCGTGAAGACGCAGTTCGTCGCTAACATGAGCTACGAACTGCGTACGCCGCTGACGTCGATCAGCGGTTTCGCGGAGATGCTGCACGGCGGCTATGCCGGCACGCTGAGCGCGCAGGCCGACGGCTATGTGGAAGCGATCCTCGATTCGGTCGAACGGCTCGGCGTGCTGGTCGACGATGTGCTCGACCTGACCGGCGGCATGGACGGCGGCGCGCCGATGGAGCGCGTGGACGTCGACCTCGCCAGCACCGCGCGTGCCGCGGCCGAGACACTGATGCCGTCGGCGCGGCGCCACCGGATCGACTTCGCGGTCGAGATCACCCGATCCACCGGCCGGGTGACCGGCGACCGGCGGCGGCTGAAGGAGGTGATCGAGCATCTGCTGCGCCACGCCGTGGCGGCCAGCGCCGAGGGCGGCCGCGTCCTGCTCCATGCCGACGGCAACGCGACGCAGGCGCGCATCGTGGTCTCGGACGACGGGACCGGCATGGACGCGGACGCGGTGGCGCACGCGTTCGATCGTTTCACCGAACCCGGCATCGCCGCAAGGGGCGAGCGCGCGCTCGGGCTGGGCCTGCCGCTCGCACGCCAGTTCGTCGAGGCGCACGGCGGCACGATCGCGCTGGTGAGCGAGCCGGGGCAGGGCACGTTGGTGACGGTGGAGATCCCCCGGCGATGAGCGGGTGGCGATGATCCTCTCGGACGCGGCGGCCACCGATGCGCTCGGCCGGCGGCTGGCGGCGATGGTCCGGCCGGGGGACGTCATCGCGCTCGACGGACCGCTCGGCGCGGGCAAGACCAGCCTCGCGCGCGGGCTTCTCTCCGCGCTCGGCCTCGCCGGCGAGGCGCCGAGCCCCAGTTTCGCGATCGTCCAGCCCTATGCCCCGCCCGAGACGCGACTGCCGGTGCAGCACGTCGACCTGTACCGGATCGACGATCCCTCCGAGATCGAGGAACTGGGGCTGGACGAGGCGCTGTCCGACGGCGTGCTGCTGGTCGAGTGGCCCGAGCGCGCGGGGCCGGGCCGCTGGCCCGAGGCGATCGTCCTGTCGCTCGCGATCCGCGAGGATGGCGGGCGTGTCTTGACAGCCCGGGTGCCCCCGGCTTGGAAGGATCGATGGCCGCCGACCCGATCCTGTTTGCCGGCGGGTCCGACATGACCCTGCCCGTCGGCGCCCCGGCGTTCCTGGCCGCGCACGGCTGGGGTGGAGCGCAGGTCGCGCCGCTGGCGGGGGATGCGTCGTTCCGGCGCTATTTCCGCGTAACGACCGGCGACCGCCGCGCGGTGCTGATGGACGCGCCTCCCCCGCATGAGGATCCGCGCCCGTTCCTGGCGGTGGCCGGCTGGCTGGCCGACCGCGGCTTTCGCACGCCGGCGATCCATGCCGCCGACCCCGGAGCGGGGCTGGTGCTGCTGGAGGATTTCGGCGATCGGCGGATGCGCGAGGCGATGGACGCCGATCCGGACGCCGCCGCCACCTTGTACGCCGGCGCGATCGACCTGCTGGTGGCGCTTCACGAGCATCCCGCTGGACCGTTCCTCCCCTATGACGCCGCGGTGCTGCACCGCGAGGCGGCGCTGTTCGTCGATTGCTACTGCCCCGCCGTCGGGCTGAGCGTCGATGCCGGAGGTTATCGCGCGGCGTGGGACGCGGTGCTGGCGCCGGCGCTCGTCCCGATGCCGTCGGGCGGGCCGGCGGGCGGGCCGGTGACGGTGCTGCGCGACTATCATGCCGAGAACCTGATGCTGGTCGGGGAGCCGCCGGTGCTGGGCCTGCTCGACTTCCAGGACGCGCTCGCCGGCCACCCGGCCTATGACCTCGTCTCGCTGCTCCAGGATGCGCGCCGCGACGTCGATCCCGGGTTGGAGCGGGCCATGTTCGACCGCTACGTCCGGGCGACCGGCAGGGGCGACGCATTCGCGGATGCCTATCATGTGCTGGGGGCGCAACGGAACGCCAAGATCCTGGGCATCTTCGCGCGGCTGTGGCGACGCGACGGCAAGCCGCGCTATGCCGCGCTATGCCCGCGCGTCTGGGCCTATCTGGAGCGCGACCTGCGCCACGCGGCGCTGGCGCCGGTCGCGCGCTGGTTCGACGACAATCTGCCGTCCGGGCGGCGCGGCGATCCCAGGCTGCTGGGCGAGGGATGACGCGCCCGCTCACCTTGCGCCCCGATCCCGGCGGTACCCATCCGGAGCGCGGCGTGCCGCGCACGGCGATGGTGATGGCGGCCGGGCTGGGCAAGCGGATGCGCCCGCTCACCGCCACCCGCCCCAAGCCGCTGATCGAGGTCGCGGGCAAGCCGTTGATCGACCATGTGCTCGACCGCCTGCGCGCCGCCGGCGTCGGTCGCGTGGTGGTGAACGTCCACTACCTCGCCGATGTGGTCGAGGCGCATCTCGCCGCGCGAGCCGGTGATCTGGACGTCGTCATCTCCGACGAGCGCGGCCAGTTGATGGAGACCGGCGGCGGGCTCGCGCATGCGCTGCCGCTGCTGGGCGAGGCGCCGTTCCTGTGCGTCAACAGCGACAATCTGTGGATCGACGGTCCCGCCGACGCGATCCGGCTGCTCGCCGCGCAGTGGGACGATGTCCGAATGGATGCGCTGCTGCTGATGGTGCCCTATGCGCGCGCCACCAATCACCAGGGCCAGGGCGACTTCCACCTCGATCGCGCCGGGCGTATCATGCGACGGCGCCAGCCGGGGCGCGTGGCGCCGTTCGTCTTCACCGGCGTGCAGATCCTGTCGCCCCGACTGATCGCCGACTGGCCTGCGGGGCCGTTCTCGACCATGGTGTTCTGGGATCGCGCGATCGCCGCTGGCCGTGCGTTCGGCGCGGTGCATCAGGGGCTGTGGTTCGATGTCGGCACGCCGGGCGCGATCCCGCGCACCGAGGCGCTGCTGGCGGAAGGCTGAAGGGTCCGATGGCGCTCGCCCTTTACACCATACCGGCGATCCGCTCGTTCGCCGATGCGCTCGCGGGCGGACTGATCGACCGATACTCCGGTGACGGAGGGCGCGTCGATCGGCTGGGACTTGCGCGCGGGATGGTGCTGCTGCCCAACAACCGCGCGCGCCGCGCCGTGACCGATGCCTTCGTGCGCGCGAGCGGCGGCGGCCTGCTGTTGCCACGGCTGGTCGCGATCGGCGACCCCGAGGCTGCGGAGGGCGTGGGCGCGCTGCTCGATCCCGCCGGCGACG
>NZ_CAHJWX010000239.1 GCF_903643065.1 Sphingomonas bacterium
CACGCCGTGCGCGACCAGCGCATCGGGGTCGGTGACGTCGGGCCGGGCGATCAGCGCCGCCTGCGCGGCCGGCGTCGCGCGGGGGAGCGCGGGGTTGCCGGTGGAGGACATGATGGACGTGAGCGTCAGCACGCGATCGGAATACTCGATCGCGACGAGCTGCGCGACCGCGCCGCCCAGCGAGGCGCCGACGACATGCGCGCGGGCCACGCCGGCGGCGTCGAGCACCGCGACCGCGTCATCGGCCATGTGGTCGAGCGCATAGGGCTGGTCGCCCGCGTCGAGCTTGGTGGACAGGCCGCTGTCGCGATTGTCGAAGCGGATCGTGCGAAAGCCGTGCGCGACCAGCGCGTCGGTGAACGCGTCGGTCCAGCGGGTCATCTGCCCGCCCAGCCCCGCCACGAGCAGGATGGCGGGCGCGTCGGCGGGGCCCTTGCCCTCCCATTCGATCTCGATGCCGTTCGCCCGTGCCCTCGGCATGCCGGTCTCCCCTGGTCCCTGGCCTTTGACGCCGTTCCCGCGCCGATCCGGCCACGTCAGCCGGTCCGGGTCGCCCCCGCCTCGCGCACCGCGGCGAGCGTGGGCCAGCCGTTGACCGCCATCAGCAGGTCGGCTTCGGCGAGGATGCATCGGAGCACGTGTGCGCAACCGTCGGCGCCGTCCAGCGCCAGGCCATAGGCATAGGGCCGGCCGATCCCCACCGCGCGCGCGCCGAGCGCCAGCGCCTTGATCACGTCCGTACCCGAGCGGACGCCCGAATCGAACAGCACGGGCGTGGCGCCCGCCGCCGCGACGACCGCCGGCAGCAGGTCGATCGCGGCGATGCCGCCATTCGCCTGCCGGCCGCCGTGATTGGACAGGTAGATCGCGTCAACGCCCGCCGCGACCGCGCGGCGCGCGTCGTCGGGGTGGCAGATGCCCTTGAGCACGATCGGCAGCTTGGTCACCGATCGGAACCAGGCGATGTCCGCCCAGCCGAGCGGCCGCGCGAAATTGGCGGCCCACAGCGCGATCGCCTCGCGCGGATGGTCCGCGACCGGCTTGCCGAGCATTCGCCGAAAGACCGGGTCAGCGAAATAGTTCTGGAGCACGTGGCCGCGCAGCTGCGGGAAGTTGGCGACGTTGAGGTCGCGCGGGCGCCAGCCGGTGACCCAGGTGTCGAGCGTCACCACCAGCGCCTGGTACCCGGCGGCTTCCGCGCGGGCGATCAGGCTCTCGGCCAGCGCGCGGTCGGCGGGCGTGTAGAGCTGGAAAAAGGCGGGGGTGTCGCCGCAAAGCGGGCGCACCGCCTCCAGCGGGTCGTTGGACAGGGTGGAGGCGGTGAGCGGCACGCCGGTGAGCGCCGACGCGCGGGCGGCGGCGAGGTCGCCATGGCCGTCGGGCGTGCACAGGCCGGTGACGCCGATCGGCGCCATGAACACGGGGCTGGGCAGCGTCAGTCCGAACAGCTCGATCGACAGGTCGCGCTCCCGCGTGTCGACCATCATGCGCGGCACCATGCCCCAGTGACGGAACGCGCGGGCGTTCTCGTCCTGCGTCCACTCGTCGCCGCAGCCGCCCTGGATGTAGGTGAGCACCTGAGGCGGCAGCGCGGCGGCGGCGCGCCGGGCGAGCGTGGCATAATCGACGGGGAGCTTGGGCGACACGCCCTGCAGCCCGGCGGCGTAGATCTGGTTTTGATAGTCGCCGTAGTGGGGCATGGGGTCTCGGCAGGGAGCAGGGAGCAGGGAGCAGGGAGCAGGGAGCAGGGAGCAGGGAGCAGGGTAGCTCCGGCCCTGTTCGTGTCACCTGCTTTCCTGTTCCCCGCTTCCTGATACCTGCTCCCTCAGCGCCTCGATCAGCCGGTCCACCTCCGCCGCCGTCGAGTAATGGCACAATCCCACGCGCACGAGCCCGCCCGCCTCGTCCAGCCCGAGCCGGCGGATCGCCTCCACCGCGTAGAAATGGCCGGACCAGGCGTGGATGCCGCGCGCGGCGAGCTGCGCGGCGACGGCGTCGGGGTGATGGCCGGCGAGCGTGAAGGCAAAGGTGGGGACGCGAGCCGCCATCGTCGGCGGGCCGTACAGGCGCAGGCCCGGGAGAGCGGCGAGCCCGGCGAGGAGGCGCTCGCCCAGTCCCGTCTCATAGTCGGCGCAGGCGCGCATCGCGGCGACGAGGCGGGCACGGCGGCTATTGGCGGTCGGGTCCACCTCGCCGCCCAGCCAGTCGAGATAGGCGACCGTGCCGAGCGTCCCCGCCAGCGCCTCGAATGAGGGCGTGCCCGTCTCGAACCGATGCGCGCCAGTCGTGCCGGCGGGGCGGACCTTGTAGGCGTCGATCCGCGCGGCGAGGTCGGCGCGGACCCAGAGCACGCCGGCATGCGGCCCGAAGAACTTGTAGGGCGAGCAGGCGAGCAGGTCGGCGCCGAGCGCGGCGACATCGGTGACGACGTGCGGCACGGACTGAACCCCGTCGACATAGACCAGCGCGTCGGAGCGCCCGCGCACGGCCGCGACGATCGCCGGCAGGTCGTTGAGCGTGCCGAGCGCGTTGGACGCGCCGCCGGCCGCGACGAGCCGGGTGCGCGCGTCGAGCAGCCCGGGGAGCTGGTCGAGCCGGAGCCGGCCATCGTCGGGATCGAAGTCGAGCCAGCGGACCGCCATGCCCCGGTCCGCCGCGACCGCGAGCCAGGGCGCGACGTTGGCGTCGTGATCGAGGCGGGTGACGACCAGATTGTCGCCCTCGCCCCAATCGCGCGACAGCGCGTGGGCGACGGCGAAGGTCAGCGTCGTCATGTTGGCGCCGAACGCGATCTCGTCCGGTCGCGCGCCGAGCAGGTCGGCGATCGCGGCGTGGGCGTCCTCCGCGAGCTGGCCGGTGTCGCGCGAGGTCGCGAACGCGCCGCCGGTATTGGCGGTGCCGCCGGTCAGGTGCGCGGTCATCGCCGCGATCGCGGGCGCGCAGACCTGCGTCCCGCCGGGCGCGTCGAAGAAGGCACGGCCGGTATCGGCGGCGTGGAGCGCGGGGAAGCGGGCGCGGACGGCGTCGATCGGGAAGGTCATGGCGTGGGTGTCGACCAGCGGCGGCTTCGGCGCAACCCGGTTGACCGCGACGCGAATCGCGCGAGAATGCGGGCCATGGCCGACCACGCCCCGTTCCGCGCGATCCTCGACGAGCAGGAGCGCGCCTGGGCGGCGGGCGACGCGGACGGCATCGCGCGCGACGTGACGGACGACGTGGTGTTCACCAACGTGGTGGGTATGTTCGCGGTCGGTCGCGCGGGCTTCGTCGGCCAGCACGTGCATATCTTCGCGACCTTCTATCGCGGCACGGTGCTGCGGCAGCACATCGAGCACCTCGCCTTTGTCCGGGCGGATGTGGCGATCGTGAACAGCCATACGCAAGTGACCGGCTTCGGCGAGATGCCCGCCGCGTTCCCGGCGCTCGACGGCGTGCTCCATACCCGGCTGGAGCAGGTGATGGTCCGCGACGCCGGCCGCTGGCGCGTGGCGGCGTTCCACAACACGGTGGTCAGTCCGCAGGCCGCGTCGGCCCTGCCGCCAGACCGTCCACCCATCTCCTGAGCGCCGACGGACGTCATCGGATCAGCGCGCGTTCCGGGCCGGGCAGTCCAGCTCCACCCAGGCCGGCGCGTGGTCGCTGGCGTGATCCCAGCCGCGCACGTCGCGGTCGACGCCGGCGGCGCGCAGGCGCGCGGCGAGCGCGGGGGCGAGCAGCAGGTGATCGAGGCGCAGCCCCGCGTCACGGTCCCAGGCGTGGCGCAGATAGTCCCAGAAGCTATAGACTCGCCCGCCCGGATGGAGGTGGCGGATCGCGTCGGTCCAGCCCTGCGCGACCAGCGCGGCATAGCGGTCGCGGACGGCGGGGACGAACAGCGCGTCGTCGCGCCAGCGCTCCGGCTTGTACACGTCGAGATCGGTCGGCATGACGTTGAAGTCGCCGAGCAGGATCACCGGCGCGCCGGTCGCGAGCAGGTCGGCGGCGTGGGCGAGCAGCGCGTCGAACCAGGCGAGCTTATAGTCGAACCGGGCCCCGGGACGCGGATTGCCGTTGGGGAGGTACAGGCCGGCGACCAGCACGCCGGCGATCGCGGCCTCGATATAGCGGCTCTGGCCCGGATCGGGATCGCCGGGCAGGCCGCGCCGGGTCTCGACGGGCACCCCGACGCGCGAGAGCAGCGCGACGCCGTTCCAGCGCGACTGGCCGTGCCAGATCGATTCGTAGCCGGCGGCGCGCAACGCGGCGGCCGGGAACTTGGCGTCCGGCGCCTTCAGCTCCTGCAGGCAAACGATGTCGGGGGTCGACTCGGCGAGCCAGCGGAGCAGGACGGGGAGGCGGCCGTTGACGCCGTTGACGTTGAAGGTGGCGATCTTCACCCGCGTCGGCGGCGCGTCGTCCACCAGGCAAGGCCGCCGGCGGCAAGCGTGGCAGTGGCGAGCCCGCCCGCGACCAGCGCCTTGGCGCCGCGATCGGGATCGCGCAGCCCG
>NZ_CAHJWX010000240.1 GCF_903643065.1 Sphingomonas bacterium
GCCGCGAGCGCGATCAGCGGCCAGCCGAACAGCGCGCCGCCCGCGCCCACCCAGCCGGGGGCCGTCCACCCCGCCAGCGCGCCGACGACGCCGCAGCCAAGCTCGATCCACCAGTGGCGAGGGTCAATCGCGGCGCCGCACGCCAACGCCCGGCATCGCCCGCGAGCGAGGAGTGCTCCCATCAGGGGAACGAGGTCGACGACGGTCAGCGGCCGGCCGCACCCGTCGCACGCCGAACGCCCGCTCGCCACCGACCGGCCCTGCGGCCAGCGTATCACCAGCGTTGCAAGGAAGCTTCCCGCGATCAATCCGGCGAGGAACAGCGCGGCCGGCCAGACGGCGTCCGGCAGCCCCGGCTCAGCCATCCGCGTCGCGGATGAGGTATCGATAGACCCCGAAGACGTCGATCGCGAACAGCACGACGTTCTGCGTGCCCAACGCCCAATCGCCTGTCAACGCCGCGCCTCCGAGCCACGCGATCGCGGAGCCGCAGAACAGCAGCATGCCAAGGCCGGTGTCGCGCTTGCCCAGGTCCGCGGCGACCAGCAGCGCGGCGATCATGCCGCTGACCGAAGCGGTCCATTTGAGAACGGTGGCAGGATCCATGCGCCGCCTTGAGCGAAAACACGCCGGCTGGATACGGCCGACGTTGCCCCGCGACGACCTGCGCGAACGCCCGCGCGAACGGCCGGTCGTTTGCATCGATCGGTGCCGCCGACTATATTGCGGTGCAGCAACAGACTTTCTCCGGAGCATTCACCCCATGGCCACCGACCCCGTCGTCATCCTGTCCTATGCCCGCACGCCGATGGGATCGTTCCAGGGTTCGCTCGCCGGCGCCAGCGCGACGCAGCTCGGCACGGCGGCGGTCGCGGGTGCGGTGGAGCGGGCGGGCGTATCGGCGGCGGACGTCGAGCGGATCACGATGGGCTGCGTCCTGTCCGCGGGGCTCGGCCAGGCGCCCGCGCGCCAGGCGGCCATCGGCGCGGGCCTCGGCACGCATGTCGAGGCGACGACCGTCAACAAGATGTGCGGCAGCGGGATGCAGGCCGCGATCATGACCGCCGAGGCGCTGGCGGCGGGGTCGCTCGACCTCGGCATCGCCGGCGGCATGGAGAGCATGACGAACGCACCCTATCTGTCGAGGAAGCACCGCGCCGGCGCGCGCATCGGCCATGACACGATGTACGACCACATGTACCTCGACGGGCTGGAGGACGCCTACGATCACGGCAAGCTGATGGGCAGCTTCGCCGAGGAGAGCGCCGCGCAATACCAGTTCACGCGCGCGGCGATGGACGATTTCGCGATCGAGTCGCTGCACCGGGCGCAGCGCGCGCAGAAGAACGGCGCCTTCGACCGCGAGATCGTTTCCGTGGCTGTCGCGGGCCGCAAGGGATCGGTGACGGTGAGCGAGGACGAGCAGCCGGCGAAGGGCGACATCGCCAAGATCCCGACGCTGAAGCCCGCCTTTTCGAAGGACGGGACGATCACCGCCGCTAACGCCTCGTCGATCTCCGACGGCGCGGCCGCGCTGGTGATGACCCGCGCGTCGGTCGCCGAGCGGCTGGGCCTGACGCCGATCGCGCGGGTCGTGTCGTCGGCGGCGCACGCCCATGCGCCCGCGCTGTTCACCACCGCTCCCGTGCCCGCGATCCGCAAGGTGCTGGAAAAGGCCGGCTGGCAGACGGGCGACGTCGACCTGTTCGAGGTGAACGAGGCGTTCGCGGTGGTGGCGATGATCGCGATGCGCGACCTCGGCCTGCCGCACGACATCGTCAACGTGCACGGTGGCGCCTGCGCGCTTGGCCATCCGATCGGCGCGAGCGGCGCGCGCGTGCTGGCGACGCTGCTGGCCGCGATGCAGGACGGGGGCCGGCGACGGGGCGTCGCCAGCCTGTGCATCGGCGGCGGCGAGGCGACCGCAATGGCGCTGGAACTGATGAACTGACGGAAACCGATCCTCCCCCGCAAGGGGGAGGTGGCGCCGGAGGCGACGGAGGGGGCGGCTTGTGTACGCGAGCGTCGGTGGCTCCTCCCCCTCTGTCAGCCCTGTCGGGCTGCCACCTCCCCCTAACGGGGGAGGATGAGAGGGCGGCCTACACCTTCGCCGCGTAGATCATCCGGCCTTCGCCCAGCTGGTCGAACACCGTCTGCAGATCGCCCTCGCCGACCGCGAAACAGCCCTGGCTGCGGCCTAGCATGCCGTGGGTGCGCAGCATCTCCGGGTTCGAGTACCAGGCCGAGTGGACCACGATCGCGCGCACCAGCGCATGGTCGTTGGTGGGGTCTAGGCCCACCAGCCGCTGCGACCGGCCATGCTTGCCGACATAATAGTCGCTGGCGATGAAGGCGCCCTCGCACGATGCGTTCGAGCCGTCGTCGTTCGAGAAACGCTGGAGCCAGCCGGTGTGCGCGGGGTCCGAACCGCTGCCGTGCGCGACGAGATAGGACGTGCTGTCGCCGTTGACGATGTCGACGATGTGCAGACGCGCCTGCGCGGACGGCGCGGTGAAGTCGACGATCGCGATCCGGTCCTGATGGCGCACCGCGTCGGCGTGCCGGCCGAGCGCGGTCAGCGCGTGCTTCATCAGTTCCGGCCTGACGACGCGCGGAGAGGTGGGCGTCGCGGGCGCGAACGACGAGGCGCGCAGGGTGCCGCGGACGCGGGGTTCGCCGCCGATCGCCGCCGAGATGGCGGCGGGGACCGCGAGCGCACCGGCGAGCGCCAGGCCGGACTTCAGGAAATTGCGGCGCCGGGGGCCTGCGGAGTCGTCGATCATCGAACCTGCCGAGTGAGGAATGCCGGCGGCCAGCATAGCGCAGTCGGCTTGCCGGGATCAGATCACGTTCCGGGCCGGACCCTTGGCCGGGCGCGCGCGGGCCACGGTTCGTCGCAGCGGGGCACCGGCCTCATCGCCGCAGCAGCACCGCGCGCGCCTCCGACAGCTGCCATACCAGCAGGCTCGGCACCCCGATCGCGACGTCGCGCGCTCGCTTGGCGAGGCTGAGCGCCAGCGCCGCCTCCGCCGGCAGGCCGAGCAGCGGCGCCGCGAGCGTGTAGCCCGCCTCCTGGAAGCCGATCGCGCCCGGCACCGCGAACGCGACGGAGCGCAACGTGAAGATCAGTACCTCCAGGCTCAGCGTCCGGCCGAACGACAGCGGCGCATGCATCAGCCGCAGCGCCAGCCACGCACCCCCGACCGTCGCCAGCCAGGCGAGCATGTTGAGCGCGAACGCCGACGCGATCCGGCGCGGACGCGAGAAGACGTGCGCGCGCGCCGTCTCGATCTCCGCCATTCCCGCCACCGATCCCGGCACCAGCCGCGCCGCCAGCCGCCCGACCAGCGCGAGGCCGTGCCGCTGGGCGAGGAAGAAGCCCGCCATGATCGTGACCATCACGGCCATGCCGCCGATCACCAGCGGGCGCAGCTCGCCGGACCCGGACCCCGGCCCGGCCAGGATCGACACCATCAGCGCGAGGCCCAGGAGCGTCAGCGCGAGCTGGCTCGCCATCTCGGTCACAAGGTCTGCCATCAGCGAACCACAGGTCACGGGCACCGGAACGCCGGCCTGCACCAATGTCCGCGCGCTCACCACGATCCCGCCCAGCTGCGATAGGGGCAGCAGGTCCGACACCGCCTCGCGGATCATGCGCGCCCAGGCGAACAGGCCCAGCCGCCCCGCCCCCTCCCCCGGCGCCGCCGCGAGCCATGCCGCGCCCAGCAGCACGAAGGTGGCGAGCGCCCAGGCGCAGAACAACACGAACCCGCCCGGCCCGAGCCGGAGGGCGACGGTCGCGACGCTCGCCAGTCCCGCGCGCCCGAACGCCCACCACGCCGCCGCCATGCCCGCCATCGTGGCCAGGAGGACGCCGGCGCGAGCCCAGGTCTTCACCCCCCGATCCTTCCGGCTCCTGATCCTCTAAGCCCGCGTGGGGGCTTTGGCCCTCGGTGCGAAGCGGAGCGCGAGCCGCATCATCGCCGGCACGAACCTCGGCCGGATCAGCCGCGGGTCATAGGGTGCGAGGCGCCGGTCGTTCTCCGCGAGGCAGATCCGCGCCAGCTCGGGGAAGCTCACCTCGACGCCCAGTTCCTTCGAGCCGTTGAGCGTGAAGTTGTTCTCCTGCGCCCGGGTGTTGTCGCCGCCCATGCCCTTGGCCATGCTGATCCGCTCGCCGATCAGGAACATCCACACGACCAGCACCTTGGCCTCGAACCAGGGGCGGCGCCACCACGGCATCGTGCGGCGCCACCAGGCGACCCAGTTGACGAAGAACAGGATGTGCCGCCCCTCCTCGCGCATCACCGGCTCGAACGTGTCGATCAGCTCGGGCGGGAAGAAGCCGGTGTCCTTGGCGATCCTGAACAGGCCGAAGCCGAAGAAGCTGTCGATGCACTCCGAATAGCCGGTGCGCATGAACGCGAACTCGGGATCGCGCGGGCGGACATAG
>NZ_CAHJWX010000241.1 GCF_903643065.1 Sphingomonas bacterium
CGCCGCCCCGCCGGCGGCGCAGGCCCCCTCCGTCGCCGCCACCGCCGGCCGTTCCGAGGAGCGTGTCCGCATGACGCGGCTGCGCCAGACGATCGCGCGGCGCCTGAAGGAGGCGCAGAACACTGCCGCGATGCTGACGACGTTCAACGACGTCGACATGACCGCCGTGATCGACGCGCGCACCCGCTACAAGGACCTGTTCGAGAAGAAGCACGGCGTCCGCCTCGGCTTCATGGGGTTCTTCGTGAAGGCGGCGTGCATGGCATTGAAGGACGTGCCGTCCGTCAACGCGTCGATCGACGGCGACGACATCGTCTACCGTGACTATGCCGACGTTTCCGTCGCCGTCTCCGCGCCCGGCGGGCTGGTCGTCCCCGTCATCCGCGACGCCGACCGGCTGTCGGTCGCCGGCGTCGAGAAGGCGATCGGCGACTATGGCAAGCGCGCGCGCGACGGCACGCTCAAGATGGACGAGATGCGCGGCGGCACCTTCACCATCTCCAACGGTGGCGTGTTCGGCTCGCTGATGAGCACCCCCATCATCAACCCGCCGCAATCCGCCGTGCTGGGCCTGCACCGCATCGAGGACCGCCCGGTGGTCCGCGACGGGCAGGTGGTGGTGCGCCCGATGATGTACCTGGCGCTCTCCTACGATCACCGCCTGATCGACGGACGCGAGGCGGTGACGTTCCTCGTCGCGCTGAAGAGTGCTATCGAGGACCCGACCCGCCTCCTGATCGATCTGTGACCATGACCTACACCGACCATATCGAAACCAGGAAGGACGTGCTCGGCGGCAAGCCCATCTTCAAAGGAACGCGGATCTCGGTCGAGATCATCCTCAGCTTTCTCGCGGCGGGTTGGACCGAGGAGCAGATCGTCGAGAACTATCCCCGGCTGAGCCGCGATCACCTCCGAGCGATGTACGGGCTAGCGCATGAACTCGTGACGGAGGAGCGGTTCATCATCGAATCCAAGGTCGCTTGATGCGCCTGTTGGCCGATGAGAATTTGCCCGGTCTGCTCGTGCGTGCCCTACGGGACGCTGGGCACGATGTGTTGAGCGCCTCTGAAACCTTCCCGTCCGCGGCGGACGAGGCGGTGCTTGACCGCGCTCGGACGGAAGCAAGAATCCTTGTCACGTTCGACGCCGATTTCGGCCGCATGATCTTCGCCGAACGTCGGGTACCGCCGCCGGGCGTTCTCTACTTGCGTTCGCCGCCGCCGTCGCCAGATGAAACCGCAAGGCGGGTATTGCGGGTTCTCGCGGCAGACGCCCCGGCGATCGACGGCTATTTCGTCTCCGTCGACACAACGACACGCTTCCACCCTCTTCCCGGCAAGGGCGACAATGGCTGAAAACAACTACGACGTCCTCGTCATCGGCGCCGGCCCGGGCGGCTATGTCGCCGCGATCCGTGCCGCGCAGCTCGGCCTGCGCGTCGCGTGCGCGGATGCGCGCGAGACGTTGGGGGGGACGTGTCTCAATGTCGGCTGCATCCCGTCCAAGGCGCTGCTCCACGCATCGGAATACTTCGACGCCGCCGCCAACGGCGCGATGGCGAAGATGGGGATCAAGGTCACGCCCGAGCTGGACCTCGACGCGATGCACGGCCAGCGCCGCGACGCGGTGAAGCAGCTCACCGGCGGCATCGAGTTCCTGTTCAGGAAGAACAAGGTGACCTGGCTCAAGGGCCGCGCCTCCTTCACCGACGCGCACACCGTGCAGGTCGGCGATCAGGCCGTGACCGCGACCAACATCGTCATCGCCACCGGCTCCGCCGTCACGCCGCTGCCCGGCGTCACCGTCGACGGCGAGGTGGTGGTCGACTCCACCGGCGCGCTGGAGTTCGCCAAAGTGCCCGAGCACCTCGTCGTGATCGGCGGCGGCGTGATCGGGCTGGAGCTGGGCTCCGTCTGGCGGCGGCTCGGCGCCAAGGTGACGGTGGTCGAGTATCTCGACCAGATCCTGCCCGGCTTCGACGGCGATGTGCGCAAGGATGCCAACCGTGTGTTCAAGAAACAGGGACTGGAGTTCCGGCTCGACACCAAGGTCACCGGCGTCACCGTCCAGGGCGGCAAGGCGAGCGTCTCCGTCGAACCCGCGCAGGGCGGGGAGGGCGAGACGATCCAGGCCGACGCGGTGCTCGTCGCGATCGGTCGCCGGCCCAACACCGACGGGCTCGGGCTCGACCAGATCGGGCTCGGCGTCAACGCGCGCGGCCAGATCGAGACCGACCACGACTTCCACACCGCCGTTCCCGGCGTCTGGGCGATCGGCGACGTCATCCCCGGCCTAATGCTCGCGCACAAGGCGGAGGACGAGGGCATCGCGGTGGCCGAGAACATCGCGGGCCAGCACGGTATCGTCAATCACGCGATCATCCCCTCGGTCGTCTATACCTGGCCCGAAATGGCCGGCGTCGGCCTGACGGAGGAGGCCGCGCGCGCGAAAGGCGAGGTCAAGGTCGGCAAGTTCCCGATGGCCGGCAACAGCCGCGCCAAGACCAATCACGAGCCCGACGGCTTCGTGAAGATCATCGCCGACGCGCAGACCGACCGCGTGCTCGGCGTCTGGGCGATCGCCAGCGTCGCCGGCACGATGATCGCCCAGGCCGCGCAGGCGATGGAGTTCGGCGCGACCAGCGAGGACATCGCCTACACCTGCCACGCCCACCCGACCCATTCGGAGGCGATCAAGGAAGCGGCGATGGCGGTCCGCGGCAAGGCGATCCACGTCTGAGCCGCAGGCCGCACGCGGGTAGCGCAGCTACGCGCGAGACGGTCAAGGCCGGCCGGCGGGTCGGCTCGCCGAACCCGTCCGACGACGCGGCTTCGCCGCGGCGGGTCAGGCGCTCGTCAAATATGGATTCCGTCGTTCTTCCGGGAACGCGGAGACGCAGGTTCGACAGCTAATAGAAGAACGGTGGCATCAACTGTGGCAGCGCTGCCGATGGTTTTCCTTTTACGAGAGTGAGAGAAGGTTCACCACTTGAGCTTCTCTTTGATCGCTTGGCGGTTGCTTAACCGCCACCGCCTTCCAGTTCCTTCACCCGCGCGACGATCGCGTCTTCGAACTTGTACAGATCGGTCAGCGCGCTGACCGGATGACGCGTCTCGACCTTGCCGGTGAACACGCCGATATAGCGCGTCGTAGGGCTGTTAAAGTGAAGTCGCGCCAGGCTCTTGCGATTGTTGTCGTCCAGCAGGATCGCGCAATAGGACTTGGAGTCCCTGATGACCACGCGCTTGGGATCGACGTGCCGCGCTGCGATCGCCTGAACGATGCGGAAGCCGCTGATTTCGTCGTCGGTGGTCATGATGCCGTCGTCCATCACCGACATATCGTCCGACGTTCCTTCCGGCACGTTGTCCGGTGCAGGGTTGGCGACATTGAGCGCGCTGGCGAGGCGGTGGTTGACCTGATCACGCACAAGGCTGGCGATGCAGGCGATCAGTACCGGTGACAGTTGATCCTTCAACGCCGCCGTGAACCGCGCGCCCGGCTGCACGCGCGCCGCCATCATCCGCAAGAACTCGTCGGATGGCGCGGCAAACTCCTTGCCGAGCTCGATCCGCATCTGCGATTCGAGCTTGAGTCTCCCCGCTTCAGCAAGAATGGCGTCGATGTCGAAATGGTGCCGCCGAAAACGTTCCAAGGTGACCGGGTCGCTGCGGCGCAAGGCATCCATGGAAAAGACAAAGAAAGGCTTCTCGTCCATCTTGTTCGGCTGATCGATATCCGAGTAGAATTGATAGGCAACGCCATTCGTCAGCACCGCGACGCGCGCCTCGGTCGTGGCAAAGTAGCGGAACAGCTGGCTGGCGTGCTTCAGGTCGAGATCGACCGACGATGGCTTGCATTCGACCAGCATCGATAATTTGCCGTCGATGCACAGAGCGTAATCGACCTTCTCGCCTTTCTTCACACCGACATCGGCGGTAAACTCGGGAATGACCTCAGCGGGATTGAAAACATCATATCCCAGCGCTTGCAGGAACGGCATCACCAGCGCCGTCTTCGCTGCTTCTTCCGTCAGCAGCAGTTCGCGATGCTGCGACGTTCGCTTCTCCAGCTCGACCAGCTTGGTCGCCAACTCCATAATCTGCTCCCCTGCGCCTCGTCGGTGCAAATGTAGCCGGACGAATGATCTGGGCAAGCTGATTTCCAGCTTTCGCGCCGCGTGGTGAGAAGGATTGCCAGCGTTCCCGTCGCGCCAGGCTCTGCAAAGCGGTTCGAGCTCGCCACTGCCAGCGTGGTCGCAGGGCGGGCTCGTCGGCGGCGGCGAGTAGCGGGGTGAGCCCGAGCAGCGAACGCATCGGCTAGGGAACGCCCGGCCCGCCCGCGCGCTCCCGGCCCATGGACCGCCCCGCGCTCGAAGCCCGCTGGCTCCATCTCACCCGCGTCGCGCTGCCCGCGCTGGCGGGCCCGCGCGGC
>NZ_CAHJWX010000242.1 GCF_903643065.1 Sphingomonas bacterium
CGCGCATGCCCGCGCGCGCGACTTGGCGGGCGCGGCGCTGGGCCTGTCGCTCGATCCGCAGGCGACGGTATGGGAGATGAGCCGGCTGCTGGCGACGTTGAGGGGTTCAGCCGCGTCCGCCTAGCTGATAGGGCGCGGCGATGGCCGAGCCTTTCTACGTCACCACGGCGATCAGCTATCCCAACGGCGCCCCGCATATCGGCCACGCCTATGAGGCGATCGCCGCCGACGCGATCACGCGCTTCCAGCGCCAGGCGGGGCGCGACGTGCGTTTCCAGACCGGGACGGACGAGCATGGGCTCAAGATGGTGCAGGCGGCCCGCGCGGCCGGGCAGGAGGTGGCGGACTATGCCGCCGCCATGTCCGCCGGCTTCCGCGCGATGTGCGACCGGCTGAACATCAGCTACGATCGCTTCATCCGCACCACCGCGCCCGATCACCATGCCGCGACGCAGGAATTGTGGCGGCGCATGGCGGCGAACGGCGACCTGTACCTCGATCGTTACGAGGGCTGGTATTCGGTGCGCGACGAGGCCTTCTATGACGAGAAGGAATTGGTGGGGGAGGGCGACGATCGCCGCTCGCCCCAGGGCACGCCGGTGGAGTGGACGGCGGAAGAGACCTGGTTCTTCCGCCTGTCCAGATATCAGCAGCCGCTGCTCGATCTGTACGCCGCGAGCCCGGACTTCATCCGGCCCGACAGCCGGCGCAACGAGGTGGCGCGCTTCGTCGAGGGCGGCCTGTCGGACCTGTCCGTGTCGCGGACCAGCTTCGATTGGGGTGTGCCGGTGCCGGACAGCCCGGGTCACGTCATGTACGTGTGGGTCGATGCGCTCGCCAACTACCTGTCGGGCACGGGCTGGCCGGGCGATGCGCCGGAACGGCGGTTCTGGCCGCCGGACCTGCACCTGATCGGCAAGGATATCGTGCGGTTCCACGCGGTCTACTGGCCGGCGTTTCTGATGTCCGCCGGCATCGACCTGCCGCGTAGCGTCTTCGGGCACGGTTTCCTGCTCCATCGCGGCGAGAAGATGTCCAAGTCGATCGGCAACGTCGTCGATCCGCTGGCGCTGGCGGACGCATTCGGCGTCGACGCGCTACGCTATTTCCTGCTGCGCGAGGTCAGCTTCGGGCAGGACGGGAGCTATTCGGCGGATGCGATCGTGACCCGCGTCAATGCGGAGCTGGCCAATGCGTTCGGCAACCTCGTCCAGCGGACATTGTCGTTCATCGCCAAGAACCTGGACGGAGTTCTTCCGACACCGGGCAAGGTGGACGACGCCGATGGTGTGCTGATCGAGGAGGTGTTGGTCGCCTGCGCGGGGCTACGCGCCGCGTTTGGCGACCTGCTGCTGTCGCAGGGCATCGAGGGCTGGCTGCGTGGCGTGTTCGCGTGCAACGCCTATATCGACACGGCTGCGCCCTGGGCGCTGCGCAAGACCGATCTGGAGCGGATGCACGCGGTGCTCGGCACGCTGGTGCGCGCGATCCGGTTGCTCGCGATCGCGATCCTGCCCGTGGTGCCCGGCGCGGCCGGCCGCGTGCTCGACCAGCTCGGCGCGGAGGGGCGCGATCATGCGGCGATGGACGACGAGGGCTGGTACGCGCGCCAAGCCGCGAGCGGGTTCCGCCTGACCGCGCCGACCCCGGTGTTCCCGCGACTCGAACTGCCGGTCGAGGTGGCCGCCTGACATGCTCGCCGACAGCCATTGCCATCTCAATTACAAGGGCTTGGTCGAGGATCAGCAGAACGTGTTGCAACGCGCCCGCGCGCGCGGCGTGACGGCGATGCTCAACATCGCGACGCGCGAGAGCGAGTGGGACGCGGTGCTCGGCACGGCGGAGCGCGAGCCGGACGTCTGGGCGACGGTGGGCATCCACCCGCACGAGGCGGACGCGCATCCGCATGTCGACACCGCCCGCCTGATCGAGCGCGCGGCCCACCCGTGCGTGGTCGGAGTCGGCGAAACCGGGCTCGATTACCACTATGACCATTCCGACCGCGCCCGCCAGCAGGCGAGCTTTCGCGCGCATATCGCAGCCTGTCGCGAGACGAGGCTGCCGCTGATCGTCCACACCCGCGACGCGGAGGCCGATACGATCGCGATCCTCGCGGACGAGATGGAGAAGGGCGCTTACCCCGGCGTCATCCATTGCTTCACCGCGTCGGGAGATTTCGCCGACAAGGCACTGGAACTGGGCCTCTTCATCTCCATTTCCGGTATCGTGACGTTCAAGAACGCGGCCGACATCCAGGCGACCGCCGCGCGCCTGCCGGCGGATCGGCTACTGATCGAGACGGACTCGCCCTTCCTCGCGCCAGTGCCGCATCGCGGACGGCCGGGCGAGCCTGCCTTCGTCGCCGACACGGCGGCGTTCCTCGCCAATCTGCGCGGTGAGGACGTTGCGACGCTTCAGCGCTACACGGCCGAGAACTTTCACCGGCTGTTCGCCAAGACGGCCGGATGAAACTGCGCATCCTGGGATCGGGGACTTCCTCGGGCGTCCCCCGCATCGGACCGGATTGGGGCGCGTGCGACCCCGCCGAGCCTCGTAACCGGCGTACGCGCGCGAGCGTACTGGTCGAGCATGAGGGGACGCGGATACTGGTCGACACCAGTCCGGACCTGCGCGAACAGCTGCTCGTGGCCGGGGTCTCGACGCTCGACGCGGTGATCTGGACGCACGATCACGCCGATCACTGCCATGGCATCGACGATCTTCGGCAGGTGTTCCATGCCTTGGGTCGTCCGGTGATCGGTTACGCGCGCCCGGCGCTGTTCGCGACGTTGCAGGCCCGGTTCGGCTACGTCTTCGCCGGCCGGGACGGCTATCCGGCGGTGGTCGAGGCGCGGCCGCTAGGCAGCTCGCTGGCCATCGGCGAGCTCGTCGTCCGTACCGTCGACCAGCCCCATGGCCACATCACCTCGGTTGGGCTGCGGTTCGAAGCCGATGGCAAGTCGATCGGCTATGCCACTGATTTCCATGAAGTGACGCCGGCGATGCGCGCGCTCTACGCCGGTCTGGACGTCTGGGTACTGGACGCGCTGCGCCACGCGCCACACCCGACGCATCCCACCGTCGCGGCGGCGTTGAAGTGGGTCGCGGAACTCAAACCGAGACATGCGGCCTTCATCCACATGGATCATTCGCTCGACTATCGCGCGCTGGCGGCGACCCTGCCGGCCGGGGTAGAGCCGGGTTACGATGGGCTGGAGTTGAGGCCATGAGCGCGCATCCGGATGCGCTGATCTACGCGTTGCTGCTGGTCCTGCCGATCTCCGCGCTGATCGCCCGGCGGGTGCCCCTGGTTCGCGTGCTGGTGATGCTGACCAGCTGGGGCGTGCTGTTCGCGCTGCTGCTGTTCGTGGTCGCGGAGCGCGGGCGGTTCGATCCGTACATGACCCGGATCGCGAGTGCGCTGAAGCTGAACAACCAGGACGTTACGGGCGCGGAAGTACGCATCAGGTTGGCGGCGGATGGGCATTTCTGGGCGGATGTACGCGTCGGCGACGTCAGGCGCCGCATGCTGATCGACAGCGGCGCGACCGTGACGGCCTTGTCGACGGACACGGCGTCGGCGGCGGGGCTGAAGGTCGAAAAGCCGATGTTCCCGTTGCTGATCCAGACCGCCAACGGTCAGATCTCCGCCGACACCGCGACGGTGGGTGCGCTGACGCTCGGCAACGTCGTCGCGCGCGATCTGCCGGTCGTGGTGTCGCCGGCGTTCGGCGACACGGACGTGCTGGGCATGAACTTCCTGTCGCGGCTCAAGAGCTGGCGGGTGGAGGGGAACACGCTGATCCTCACGCCGCACCACCCGCAAGACTTTACATAATGTATATTATCGAGCCGGTTAATGGCTGATCCCGCCGCTCCCCTTGCGCGGCTGATCGCGGTCATGGCGCGGCTGCGGGACCCGGCGCACGGGTGCGAGTGGGACGTGGCACAGACCTGGGCGACGATCGCGCCGTTTACGATCGAGGAAGCGTATGAGGTTGCCGATGCGATCGCGCGCGGCGATTTCGGCGACCTGAAGGAGGAACTCGGCGACCTGCTGCTTCAGGTCGTGTTCCACGCGCGGATCGCGGAGGAAGCCGGAGCGTTCGATCTCGCCGCCGTCGCGAGCGCGATCGCCGACAAGATGGAGCGCCGTCACCCACATATCTTCGGCGACGTCGAACATGGCGGCCATCAGCTGTGGGAGACGATCAAGGCACAGGAGCGCGCCGCCAAGCCGGACGCGAGCGCGCTGGCCGGCGTCGCGCTCAGCCTGCCGGCGCTGCTGCGCGCGGAGAAGCTGCAGAAGCGCGCCGCCCGCGTCGGCTTCGACTGGCCCGGCGTGGCGCAGGTGTTCGATAAGCTGCGCGAGGAGACGGCTGAGCTTGAGGCGGAACTCGATCACGATACGAGAGCCGATGCTCGCGAGGA
>NZ_CAHJWX010000243.1 GCF_903643065.1 Sphingomonas bacterium
GTCGGGCGCGGCGGCGGCTCGGCCTTTGCCGCGATCCGGGCGCAGCCGCCGGGCACGGTCGCGGGGCGTATTCGTATCACGGAGCAGGGGGAGGTGATCGCGGGCAAATATGGCACGCGCGACGCCGCGCTCGGGAACCTGGAGGCGATGGTGGCGGCGACGCTGCTCGCCAGCCTGGAACCGCCGGCGATGTCGCCCGCCGACGCGGCGCGGTTCGGCGGGGGGATGGACGCGTTGTCGGCACGCGCGTTCGACGCCTATCGCGCGCTGGTTTATGGAACGGACGGGTTCCGGCAGTTTTTCCGCCAGTTCACCCCGGTGGCGGAGATCGCCAACCTCAACATCGGCTCGCGCCCGCCGTCGCGCACGCGGTCCGACGCGATCGAGGACCTGCGCGCGATCCCCTGGGTGTTCAGCTGGGCGCAGGCGCGGGTGATGCTGCCCGGCTGGTACGGCGTCGGCGAGGCGCTCGCCGCCTTTCCCGACCGCGCGCTGCTGGCCGACATGGCGCGCGGCTGGCCGCTGTTCGCGGCGACGCTGGCCAACATGGAGCAGGTGCTGGCCAAGTCCGACATGGGGCTGGCCGCGCGCTACGCGCAGCTGGTCGAGCCGGAGTTGCGCCCGATCTTCGACACCATCGCGGGCCGGTGGCGCGAGACCCACGACCAGCTGCTGGCGGTGACGGGGCAGGCGCGGCTGCTCGAACGCAATCCGCGCCTCGACGCCTCCATCCGGCTGCGCCTCCCCTATATCGAGCCGCTCAACCTGCTGCAGGTGGAGCTGATGCGCCGGCACCGCGCCGGCGAGGACGATCCGCGCATCGCCGACGGACTGCTCCTCTCGATCAACGCGATCGCGACGGCGCTGCGCAACAGCGGCTGACCCACATCCGGGCGCTTGCCGGCCGTGCGGGTCCAGCCGCGTTCATTGCGGAGGCACGCCCGCGCTGCTAGCCGTGGCACTGTGATTGGAAGCGGGGGGTCGATGAAGAGGATCAGGCTGGCCGCGCTGCCCCTGGCGATGATCGTGACCGGTTGTCGCCACAAGCCGAACACCGCCGAGACCGCGCCCAACAACGTCGCGACGGCCCCGGTCCCCGCCCGCGCGGCGACCCCCGTCGCCGCGCCGGCGCCGCCGGATTTCTCGATCGACAACGTGCCGATCTCGAACGCGCCGCTCGGCAAATTCCCCTTTTTCGGGCTGCCGCCGAAATACATTCCCCAGAACACGCCCAAGCCACCACAGTTCGGACATTTCCTGTTCTGGACCGGCAAGGCGTTCCGCGATGTCGAGGGCCAGACCTATATGGTCACGATCATCACGGCGGCCAGCGGGGACTTCAGCTCCTATGGCCTGCAACGGAACATGCACGCGCTCTTCACGCAGGCGGGCGCGGTCAAGATCAGCGACGCGAAGATCCCGAGCCAGGTGATCGACGCGATCCCGGACGCCACGCGCCAGGATCTGGGCATGGGACTGGGCGACGTCTGGAACGATCCGGTCGAGACCTGGGTGATCCATCGCCCGACCGACGCGGTCTGGATCCATTACACGACGAACTCGGCGGAGGCCTCGCTCGCGGTGGTCGAAACCCAGGCGTTCGTGCCGACCGCGACGATGCTGCCGGCGGACCGGCTGAAGTCGGACCTCGACAAGACCGGCAAGGCCGTGATCCACGTCAACTTCGTCACCGACCAGTCGCAGGTCCTGCCGACCTCCGCCGCCCAGATGAATGCCGTGGTCGCGCTGTTGAAGGCCGATCCTGCGCTGAAGCTCGCGATCAACGGCTATACCGACGATACGGGGTCCGACGACCACAACCTCACCCTGTCGGACGCTCGGGCCAAGGCCGTGCAGGCGTCGCTGGTCGCGGCAGGCATCGCGGCGGATCGCCTTCAGGCGAAAGGCTATGGCCGCGCCAACCCGGTCTCGACCAACACGGATGAGGAGGCGAAGGCCGCCAATCGGCGGGTCGAGCTGATCAAGCTGTGACCACCGTCACGGCACGATCGGCAGGCTGATATAGGTCGCCTCCGCGCCGCCGATCGTGATCTTCTGCGTCGCCTTCTGATAGTCGGCGGGCTCGGCGTAGAAGATGTTGGGCACGAATGTCTGCGGGTTGCGGTCGTAGAGCGGGAACCAGCTCGACTGCACCTGCACCATCAGGCGGTGACCGGGCAGGAAGACGTGGTTCGCGGTCGGCAACGCGAACGAGTAGCGCAGCGGCACGCCGGCGGCGAGCGGCTTCGCCTGCGCGAGGCTCTCGCGATAGCGGCCGCGGAAGATGTCCATCGCGACCGCGAGCTGATAGCCGCCCATCGTCGGCCGGTCCGCGACCTCGTCCGGATAGACGTCGATCAGCTTGACCACCCAATCGCTGTCGGTGCCGCTGGTGGAGGCGGTGAGGTGCACTACCGGCGCGCCCGCGATCGTCAGCGGCGCGGTCAGCACGGGGCCGGTGAAGGTCAGGACGTCGGGGCGGCCGGACACGGGCCGCTGATCGTCCGCCAGCCAGGTCCGCCACGCGGCGTTCGCTTGCGGCCAGTTCGGTCGCGGCTCGAAGGTGACGGGGCTCGCCGGATCGGAGAGGTAATCGGCGGTGGCCGGCGCCGGCGCGGGATCGAAGCCAAGCGTCATGCCGGGCTTCAGGTACAGGCGAGCGGTGCCTTCCTCGCCCGACCAGCGCTGGAGCCGCTGCCAGCGGTTGGTGCCGCTCTGGAACGCGGTGACGGGGGCCACGTCCATGGCCTCGCCCTTGAGGTAATGGGCGAGGAACGGCGCCAGCACGTCGCGACGCCATTGTCTGGCGGTGTCGGCGTCCCACTCGATCGCGCCCAGCCGGCTGCCGTCGTCGATCGCCTGGCCGTGATACCAGGGCCCCATGGTCAGGAAGACCATGTCGTTGTTCAGGTCCTTCGGCTCCAGCGCGCGATACACCGCCATCGCGCCATAGATGTCCTCCTGATCCCACAGGCTGGCGACCAGCATCGTCGGCACGGTGAGCGGCCGCGCGGCCAGCACCCGGTCCATCGCCTGTTCCTGCCAGAAGGCGTCATAGGCGGGATGCTCGACAATCTTGCGGTAGAAGCCGATCTGATCCAGCCCGTGTGCCCGGGCCAGCGCGCCGGCGGAACCGGCGCGCATGTACAGGTCGTACTGGTCGTGGACGCTGCTCGTCCACTTGTTCGAACTGTCGCGCGTGGCGACCTGCTGCCAGATGTAGGACAGCCCATATAGGCGAAAGGCGCCGTTGTGGAACCAATCGTCGCCGCGCCAGCCGTCCACCATCGGGTTCATCGGCACCGACACCTTGAGCGCCGGATGCGGGTTCACCAGCGCCATCAGCGGCGTGAAGCCGTCATAGCTGATGCCGATGATGCCGACACGGCCGTTCGACTCGGGCAGGTGCTTCACCAGCCAGTCGATCGTGTCATAGGTGTCGGTGGCGTGATCGACCCGCGTCGGGTTGAGCGCGGTGCCGGCGAGCGGCCGGTTCATGACATAGCCGCCGCCCGAGCCGTATTTGCCGCGCACGTCCTGGACCACGCGGATATAGCCGCCGGCCACGATCACGTCGGCGGCATTGTCATAGCCCTGCAGAACGGTTTCCAGCCGACCGCTATCGGCGTGGCTGGTGAGCTTCTGCGCGCCATAGGGCGTGCGGGTGAGCAGGATACCCGCCCCTTTCGCACCGATGGGCACCAGGATGACCGTATGGAGCCTGATCCCGTCGCGCATGGGAATGTCGACGATGCGACGCGAGAAGTCCGCGTCCGCGTCGACCACGGGCTGGAGCGTGCCGGGCCGTTCGTCATAGCGCTGGGCCGCGACGGAGACGGGTGCGGCGCACGCGGCGAGCGCACCGGCGACGATCAGGCGACGGAACATGGACCCCCCTTTGCTGGCGCCGCCCAGGGTCGGCGCGCGGCGGCATGATGACTATTCCGCCGCGATCATCAATCCCGATCAGGTCCGTCCCGCGCGGCGCCGCTCATATGCGCGATCGCGGCGTCGAGGATGGTGGCGACGGTGTCGACCTCCGCCTCGTCGCGCGGGGCGTAGATCAAGGTGTAGGTCATCGGCAGGCCGAGCGCGATGCCGGCCAGCCCGTGGCGCTCGCCCCACCCCCGCTCGATCACCGCGCGGGTGTCGCTGGCGCCGAGCACCATGTGCATCGACCCGTCGGACGGGTGGATATGGCCGATCTCGCCGTGCGTCCGCCGCGCATCGGCGCAGCGGCGGCAGCCGGGCCGCAGCGTCACCGCCTGATTGTGCCGCTCGAAGTGGCTCAGCGCGTAGCCCAGCCGCGCCGGGTCGCGCGCCACCCGGGCGTCGAACGCGCGGGTGAGGCTGGCGCGCACCGCCTCGGGAGCATGGTCGGTCAGCTGGCGATGCGGCA
>NZ_CAHJWX010000244.1 GCF_903643065.1 Sphingomonas bacterium
ATGTAAGCTGTTCGCGTTGGCGCGGGTTGAGCGGCGGCCGGCCCGGCTCGACCTCTCAGCTTGGATATCGATCACCGCTAAGAGTCCGTTCGGAAACTCACGGGTGTGAGATGCATCGGATAAACGAGTTGGTCATAGCGGCATGGATCATGGCTTCGGATAGGTCGATGCGAGCTTCGTAGTCTCGGACGAGGCGGCACTGCCTGGATACGCGTTGCGCGAGACGGCACGATTGCGGCCGACGTTCATCTCGACGGACGGCGTGGGGCGAACCACGCCGTACGGCTGAGGGTTAGTGCCCTTGGCCTCGATCTTGGCCTGACGCGGTTCAAGTTCTTCCCCGCGCAGGCGGCCGGCGGCATCCCGGCGCTGACGGCGCTGGCCGCACCGTTCGGCGAGGTCCGGTTCTGCCCGACGGGTGGCGTCTCGCCGGCCAACGCAGCCGCCTGGCTCGACCTGGAGGCGGTGCTGTGCGTCGGTGGCAGCTGGATGGTGCGCCGTACCGACATCGATCCGAAGGCCATCGAGGCGGCGGCGCGCGCGGCCGGCGCGATGCGACGCCGCGGGGACGGCTGAACGCGCCCGCTTCCATCCGTTTGGCCGGACATGCGGCCGGTCCGCTTCACTGTGCAGGGACGCCCGGGTCCGAAGCTAACCCGCCCGATCAGGAGCCGGTGTCCGGCCATGGCGGTTCACCGGTACAGCCCCAGGAACAGGTCGCCCAGGGCGCGCCTCCTGAACAGCGTGGCCCAGCGCCGTCGCCGGTGCTCTGGCGCGTCGTGGAGGAGGTGGCAGCGTTGGCAGAACGCCGCGAGATTGCGGGACGCGTTGTTGCCGGGATCGTGGTCGCGATGCGCACTCGCGAGGACCACCCGCGTCACGCGATGCGCGACGGGTCGCAGATCCTCGATCAGCGCCGGTTGCGTGACCCGCTCGTGCCCGGGGCGAGGCAGGCCACGGGCGCGCCGCCCTCGCCCGTCGCGCCAGTGGTCGCGGTCCTCATCCCACCAGCGGCCATCGTCCAGGCAGCGCACCTCGCGCCCGTGCGGGCGACCGCAGCCATCGCACCGGCCGCCCGCACGCATGAACCGCACCATCCGCGAGAGTTCGGGCCAGTCGATCGGATACAGCCAGCGGTGCTCGGGGCGGATCGGCATGGACGATGCTATGAGTCAGCGAGCGGCGGAACGAAAGCGGAAACCGTTGTCGCCGCAAAGGGCACCGATCCCGCCGTCCCGCCACCGGGCAGACACCCGGACAGCTGGCGACCACCGGCCGTCACGGCTCGGCGTAACCTGGCGGAAGCGGTCGTCCCGGTCGGGGCGGCTAGGCCTGGCTCGAGATCCAGCGATCGCCGATCTCGCGCAAGGTGTCGAGCGGCACCCGGCCAGGGGCCAGCACCGCCTCATGGAAATCCTTCAGGTCGAAGCGCGACCCCATCTTTGCCTTGGCGCGCTCCCGGATGTCGACAAAGGTCGAATGGCCAAGCTTGTAGCTGCACGCCTGTCCCGGCGTGACGCAGTAACGCTCCACCTCGCGCGCGGCGAAGCCCGGCGCCTCCCCGTCCTGCTCGACGAGATAGGCGATCGACCGCTCGCGGCTCCAGCCAAGATGGTGGATGCCGGTATCGACAACGCACCGGTTGGCGCGGAACAGCTGGAACTTCAGATAGCCCAGCCGCCCGAGCGGCTCGTCGTCGTACATTCCGATCTCGTCGGACAGCTGCTCTACGTACAGCGCCCAGCCTTCGGCATAGCCCGAGAAGCCGCCCGCCTTCCGGATGAGCGGCAGGTCGGTGTTGGAGAGCGCGAGGCCGCCTTCCAGCTGATGCCCCGGCAGGCCTTCGTGGTACACGGTGGTGGCCAGGCAGAACTTCGGCCACTCGGCCGTATCGTGCAGGTTGAAGTAGACAAGGCCCGGACGCGACCCGTCGATCGCCGGCGACTGCGAGAAGGCCGACGCGGCCCCCAGCTCGGTCTGCGGCGGCACGCGTCGCACCTCGAACCGATAGGGTGGCAGGCGCTTGAAATAGGCCGGCAGCCTCGTCCGGATCGCCGCCAGCCGCGCGTTGCAATAGGCGATCGCCTCCGCCTTGCCGGCGTCGGTGTTCGGGTAGAGCTGGCGCGGGTCCTTGTAGAGCGCGGCCATCCGCTGGCCGACCGTCCCCTTCGTCATGCCCTGCGCGCGCAGCAGCGCGTCGAGCCGCGCCGAGATGTCGCGCGCCTGGTCTAGGCCGAACCGATGGACCTCGTCTGGACCGAGCGTCGTGGTGGTCGTGCCGTGCAGCGCCGTCTCGTAGAACGCCGGTCCCTGTGGCCGGGTGTTCAGGCCGGCGTCGTGCGCGGCCCTTGGCCTCAGCGCGCCGATGGCGGCGATCTGGCGCTCCAGCGCCGGCCGGACGGCGGTGTCGTAGATGCGCGCGGCGTCTCGCGCATGGCGATCGCCGAGGCCCCTGGCCGCCGCGCGGCGCGTTATCGACGTCACCAGCAGCGCCTGATCGGCGGGAACGTCCAGCTTGCGCAGCTGCGCGACGGTCAGGTCGATGATGAAGTCCGGCGGCACCATGCCGATGCCCGCGTCGTGCCGTATCCGCGCCGTCTCGGCGTCAAGCACGCCGCCGAACGCGGTCAGTCGCGCCAGATAGGCATCGGCGTCCTCGCTGGTCTCGATGCGGTGCTTGGTGTCGAGAAAGTCCGGCACGCTCTGGTAGGAGCCGGTCAGCTGGCTGACCACATAGGGCGAGGGGCCGTAGCCCGACCCGCCGAAATCGAACGCCTGCACCGCCGCCGCCGACCGGCGCGTATAGCTGACCACCTCGTGGTCCAGCCGATCAGCCGGGGAAAGCGTGGCCACGTCGATCGCGCGGAGCCGGGCGAGCTGTTCGCCGGTCTGCGCCCTGGCCGCCGCACGGCCGGCGTCGGACGGGTCGTTCAGCTGCGACCGCAGCGCGGCGTTGGCGCCCTTGTCGAGACCAAGCTGCGTCGCCGTTTCCGGACGAAGGCGCAGATCGGCCTGGAAGAGCGCGTCGAGCAGGGCCGCAAACTGCGGCGATCGCCTCGGGCCGGGTGTCGGCGGCGTGGCGGCCCACCCCGGACCGGCGAGAGCAATACCGGCTAAGCTCGCGCGCGAACTCAGCAGAAAGGCGCGACGGTCCAGCATGCGTGATTTCCCCTTGGCGACTCGTGGCGGCTCGTGTCCAACCTACCCCCATGCCCGCGGACCGCAACCATCCAACGCCCGCATTCGGCCAGGCCACGGTCCTCACGACCGGGATCAGCCGTCGATCATGGCGCGGTCCGCCCGCAGGGATCATGGAAAAGCGATTGGCGGCTGGTTTTCCCGTCACGGTTGTGGATGATCGCAGCACGGGCCGACGCCGCACAACCAATTCGATGAGGATCACATGAACCGTCTCACGACCCTGGGCGCCGCGGCGCTGGCGATCACCGCCGCCAACTGCCTGACGTCGGCCGCGCGGGGGCAGGCAGCGCCCGGTCCGTTCGCTGCCGAGAGCGACCTGCCGTTCCACGCGCCCCGCTTCGACCGGATCCGCGACGGCGACTATCAGCCCGCGATGGAGCGGGGCATGGCCGATCAATTGGCCGAGATCCGGCGCATCGCCGCCGACCCCGCGCCGCCCACGTTCGACAACACGATCGTCGCGATGGAGCGGTCGGGGCGGATGCTCGACCGCGTCCAGCACGTCTTCAGCGCGGTGGTGCAGGCCAACACCGATCCCGTGCTCGACAAGGTCCAGGCGCAAGAGGCGCCGAGGCTCGCGCAGCACGAGGACGCGATCTACCTCGATCCGCGGCTGTTCGCGCGCGTCCACGCGGTCTGGGCCGGCCGCGACGCGCTGACCGGGCCTGAGCAGCGCCAGCTGGCCGAGGTGATCCACCAACGGTTCATCCGCGCCGGCGCGCAGCTGTCCGACCCCGACAAGGCGACGCTGCGCGCGCTCAACACGCAATTGTCGACGCTGGAGACCACGTTCCAGCAGAAGCTGCTCGCGGCGGGAAAGGCCGGCGCGCTGGTGGTCGGCGACGAGGCGGACCTCGCCGGGCTCGACGCCGGCGCGGTCGCCGCGGCGGCGCAGGCGGGCAAGGATCGCGGGCTGGACGGCCGCTACGTCCTGCCGCTCCAGAACACGACGCAGCAGCCCCCGCTCGGCAGCATGGCGAACCGCGCGACCCGCGAGGCGCTGTTCGAGCGCGGCTGGACGCGCGCGGAGCGGGGCGACGCGAACGACACCCGCGCGACGATCGCCCGGATCGCGCAGCTGCGCGCGCGCAAGGCGGCGCTGCTCGGCTTCCCGAGCTGGGCGGACTATGTGCTCGCCGACCAGATGGCGCGGACGCCGGCGGCG
>NZ_CAHJWX010000245.1 GCF_903643065.1 Sphingomonas bacterium
GAGAACGTGGCGTTGGCCTTGGCGAGCACGATCGCCGCGTCGGTCTGGGCGAGCTGGGCGCCGCACCACCCCCGCATCCGCGCGCTCGCGGCGGCGGTCAGTCGGCCGTCGCCGCCGCCTTGCCGCCCGAGCGGAACCAGGCCTCCACCGACCCGACCAGCCTGATCGTCAGCGGGCGGCCGTGGCGATCCGTCTTCTTGCCCAGCGCCACGCGGATCCATCCCTCGGACAGGCTGTATTCCTCCACGTCCGTCCGCTCGGCGCCCTTGAAGCGGATGCCGACGCCGCGTTCCAGCGCGGCCTGATCGTAATGCGGGCTGCGCGGGTCGATGCACAGATGGTCGGGGGGCGTGTCGGTCATCGCGCGTCGCTTACCCGCGCGCGCTCCGAACGCAAGACGGCGCGGAAGCTGTTGCCTCCGCGCCGCCATCCGGGCTGCCTGCCATCATCCGTGACGAACTCAGTTGCAGACGCGCACGTCGTAGGGCCGGCCGTTATACTGGTCGTACCGCCGCTCGAAGAAACAGCGCGGACGATAGTCGTTGTAGCGATAATCGTCGTAGTAATAACCGCGCGGGCCCGGGCCGGCATAATAGCCCCGGTCGTCATAGCGATCATGATGGTTGGACGCGATCGCCGCCCCCACGCCCAGCCCGAGCAGCCCGCCCAGCACCGCCGCGCCACCGGAGCCGATCCCGCCGTGACGATAGCCGCCGCGATAGCCCCGATACTGCGCCTGCGCGGGCGCGGTCGCCCCGATCGCGCTCGCCGCCAGCGCGGCGCCCAGCACCGCCTTCTTCAACAAACCCGTCATGACCAACCTCCTACTCATGCCATCGGCCGACCAGGGATGAACGCCTGACCTTTCGACCTTGTTGCCGCCAATGCCCGAGTCGCCCTGAATGGACACGGAATGCGGCGTTAAACTGCGGTAAAGGCTGGATTGTCGGGATCGATGGCCCGCGCGGCTTCCCCATCCTGCCCGGGCGGAAAGGATGGGTGTCGACAGCCTCGTCGGTTGTCCCCGCAACGACTTACCGGAACGCCGCCGCGTGCCCGCGCATTGCATCCCCATGAAGATCGTCTGGTCCGATGACAGCAAGCCCGGCATCACCCGCCAGAAGGTCTCCAACGGCTGGGGCTATTGGACCGCGAAGGGCGAGCGGATCACCGACCGCGATGAGATCGAGCGTCTGTCCGGCATCGGCTTGCCGCCGGCCTATGTCGATTGCTGGTACAACCCGAAGCCCAACGGCCACATCCAGGCGACCGGCAAGGACGCGAAGGGACGCAAGCAATATCGCTACCACGTGGGCTTCCGCGAGGCGCAGGAAGCCGCGAAGTACGAGAAGACCGCCGAGTTCGGCCGCGCGCTGCCCAGCCTGCGCAAGGCGGTCGCCGCCGATCTCGCCACGCGGGGCCTGGCCAAGGCGCGCGCCGTCGCCGCCGTCGTCCGGCTGCTCGACGACAGCCACATCCGCGTCGGCAACGAGGATTACGTCCAGCAGAACCACAGCTACGGCGCGACTACCTTGCGCACCGAACATGGCAAGGTGGCCGGCGACACGCTGAAGCTGCGGTTCAAGGCGAAGTCGGGCAAGGAGGCGGACATCCGCGTGACGGACAAGTCGCTCGCGCGCTTCGTCAAGGCCTGCCAGGATTTGGACGAGCAGCATTTGTTCGCCTATCTGGGCGAGGACGGCACCGCGCACCCCGTCTCCTCGTCCGACGTCAACGACTATATCAAGACCGCGACCGGCGGCGAGTTCACCGCCAAGAACTTCCGTACCTGGGGCGCGAGCCTGCTCGCCTTCGAGGCGCTGGCGGGCGCGGACGCGGACCTGACGCTCAAGCAATTGCTGGAGCCGGTCACCGCCAAGCTCGGCAACACCCCCGCGATCGCGCGCAAGAGCTATGTCCACCCCGACCTGATCGATCTGGTCAAGCGGGACCAAGCGACGTTCAGGAAGGCGCTGCAACTGCCGCGCCAGGCCGGCGGGCTGTCGCGCGAGGAGCGCGGGCTGATCGCGTTCCTGGAGCGCAACGTGGTGCCCGCCGCCAAGGCGGAAGCGCGCGAGGCGGCCGCTGCCTGATCGGGAAGGTTTGGGATTGAGTGTGACCAACACCGCCGCGACCGCCGCGGCGAGGGGCAAGCCGATCATCGCGTCGGCCGATGTCGCCCACGATGCGCGTGACTTCGCCGCGACGGCGTCGGTCTGGATCACCACCCATTGGTGGCCGATCCTGATCGCCAGCGCGATCGCGACCGGCATCGTCGTCCTGCTCCACGCCGCGCGGCGGCTGGGCCAGCGGCTGTGCCGGCGCGATGGCACGGGCGGCGGCTGGGGCACCGTCGCCGGCCGGGCGATCACGCGGACCAACGACTTCTTCATCATCTTGGCTGCCGCCAAGCTGGTCGGCGACACCTTCGCCGCCGCCGCGCCGCCGCGCGAGGTGGCGCAGGTGATCCAGTTCCTATGGACGATCGCGGCGACGTTCCAGGTCGCGATCTGGGCGCGCGAGCTCATCCTGGGCGCGGTGGAGCACCGCACCGGCGCGGACGGCCATGGTGAGGCGCTGTCGAGCGCGATGGGGCTGATCCGCCTGCTCGTCACGGTGGCGCTGTTCGCGATCGCGCTGGTGGTCGTGCTCGACAATCTGGGCGTCAACGTCACCGGGCTGATCGCCGGCCTGGGCGTCGGCGGCATCGCGATCGGGCTGGCGGCGCAGGGCATCTTCGCGGACCTGTTCGCGGCGCTGGCGATCATCTTCGACCGCCCGTTCCGCGCCGGCGACACGATCGCCTATGATCAGACCAGCGGCACGGTGGAGGCGATCGGGCTCAAGTCGACGCGCATCCGCTCGGCGACCGGCGAGGAGCGGATCATCTCCAACAAGAACCTGCTCAACAAGGAGGTACAGAACCTGACGCGCCGCGACTATCGCCGCGTCCAGTTCGAGCTGGGCGTCGTGCAATGGACGCCGGCCGACGTGATGGCGGGCTTGCCGGGCGTGCTGGAGGAGGTGGTGGAGGCGCAGGGCGGCCGGTTCGTGCGCGCCGGCTTCATCCGCTTCGGCGCGTCCTCCTACGATTTCGACGTCGAGTTCGACTCACCGACCGCCGCGTTCGCCGACTTCTTCGACGCGCGCCACCGCGTCGGCTTGGCGATCATCAGGCGCCTCGACGCGGACGGCATCGCACTCGCCTATCCGACGCAGGCGCAGGTGAACGTGAACGTGCCCGAGGCCGGCAGCGGCGCGCCGGCTACGCCCGCAACAGCTCGCTGACCACGATGCTCAAGTCGAGGACCGATCCATCGGGGTAGTGCGTGATCGAACCACGCCGATCGCCCTCCAAATAAGCCTTAGCCTGTTCAAGGCCTCGCATGATGCTGTCGAATGCTTCACTCACGATCTGCCCCTGCTGACAACCACGGGCTTACCATATGGGGCGAACGGCGCCATTCTCCTCCCCCGCTCCGCGGGAGAAGGAGAGATGCGACGCTCAAATCCCGCCTTCCTCCAGGCTGAGCAGTGTCGCGTTGCCCCCCGCGCTGGTGGTGTCCACCGACATCGCGCGCTCCACCACGAAGCGGTGAAGATAGTGCGGCCCGCCCGCCTTGGGCCCGGTGCCGGACAGCCCCTCGCCGCCGAAGGGCTGCGAGCCGACCACCGCGCCGATCATGCTCCGGTTGACATAGAGGTTGCCGACCTTCGCCCCCGCCTCCGCCAGTTCGGCGGCGCGCGCGATGCGGCTGTGCAGGCCCATGGTGAGGCCATAGCCCTTGGCATTGACCCGCTCGATCGTCTCGGCCAGCTGCCCCGCCGGCCAGGTCGCGACATGGAGCAGCGGGCCGAACCACTCCTGATCCAGCTCCTCGATCGAGCCCAGCCGGATCAGCGTCGGCGGCACGAACAGGCCGTCCGCCGGCGCCGCGATCGTCTTCACCCAGCGCGAGCGAGCCTGCTCGCGATAGCGCATCAGCCGGTCATAAGCCGCCCGATCGATCACCGGCCCGACATCGGTCGCCGGATCGCCGGGCGCGCCCACCACCAGCGTGTCCATCGCGCCCGCCAGCATGCGCAGCGTCGCGTCGGCCACCTCCTCCTGCACCAGCAGCAGCCGCAGCGCCGAACAGCGCTGGCCGGCGGAGCGGAAGGCGGACGCGATCACGTCCGCCACCACCTGCTCGGGCAAGGCGGTCGAGTCGACGATCATCGCGTTGATTCCGCCCGTCTCCGCGATCAGCGGCACGAGCGGACGCGCGTCGTCCGCCAGCAGCGCGCGCGCGATCGTCCGGGCGGTCGCGGTCGAGCCGGTGAACGCCACCCCCGCGACGCGCGGATCGGCGGTCAGCGCGGC
>NZ_CAHJWX010000246.1 GCF_903643065.1 Sphingomonas bacterium
GGCTGGACGCTCCGACGAACCAAGCGGCCGGGGGAGACCGCCGCGTCAGAGCTCATCTCGTTCGGCAAGACGAGCGTTGCCGCCGACCTCAGACGCGGACGGGTGAGTAAATCGCATCCCTGCGGCTGGGTATGCGACGTTCCTGCCGTTGCATGACGTGCCCGGCCAACCGCATCTGGTGGCTGAAGACGCTTTTGAAACGACGAGATCGCCAGCTGCGCCCGCACCGCGATCTGGCACGCCACCGTCGCTCTTACCCGCGCTGTTGAAGCAGCGATATCCTCGCGCACTCGCAGGATGCTGCCCGAAGCGGGCTTAGCAGCCGGTGCCGGTCGCCGCAAATCCAACCGTGAGCTCGCGCACCCAGGGCGCGGCGGTTCGCCAGCTCCGTTCGTGCGCGGCGATCGTTTTTTCGAACGTGAGCGACTGGGCGATTTCGTCGACCCCGTCGAGCAGGCGCTGCCGCCGCTGCGGATCGGTCGAAAAGTCGATCACCTCGCCGTTTGCACGCACGATGGTTTGCCGCTGGAGATCGACGGTCATCGTCGCGGTGTTCGGCTGTTCGGCATCAGCCATCAGCCGTTCCACCTTCGCCGCGTCGAGCACGATCGGCAACATGCCATTCTTGAAGCAATTGCCGTAGAAGATGTCGGCGAAGCTCGGCGCGATGATGCAGCGAATGCCGAAGTCCTCGAGCGCCCAGGGAGCGTGTTCGCGGCTCGACCCGCATCCGAAATTGTCGAGTGCGACCAAGATTTCCGCGCCTCGCCATGGCAGGCGATTCAGCGGGAAGTCGGGTCGCTCGGCGCCGTCCATGTCGAAGCGCTGCGCGTGGAACAACGCCGTACCCAGACCCTTGCGCGACACGGTCTTGAGGAAACGCGCGGGCAGCAGCATGTCGGTATCGACATTGGCGACCGGCAGCGGTGCGGCGATCGCTGTCAGGCGGGTGAACGGCGTCATCGTGCCAGCGTCCGCACGTCGGTCAGCCGGCCGGTAACCGCCGCCGCCGCCGCCATTGCCGGCGACATCAGATGGGTGCGCCCGCCGGGGCCCTGCCGTCCCTCGAAATTGCGGTTGGAGGTCGACGCGCAGCGCTGCCCCGGCTGCAGCCGGTCAGGGTTCAAACCCAGGCACATCGAGCAGCCGGCGTCGCGCCACTCGAATCCGGCGGCGCGGAACACCTGGTCGAGTCCCTCCGCTTCGCCCTGCGCCTTTACCTGGCCCGATCCCGGCACGACCAGCGCGCGTACACCCGGTGCAATGTGCCGGTCACGCGCCACGTCTGCGGCGGCGCGCAGATCCTCGATCCGCGCGTTGGTGCACGACCCGATGAAAACGATGTCGATCGGCAATCCCGCCAACGCGGCGCCGGGGGCGATGTCCATGTAGGCGAGCATCCGCTCGACCTGTGCCCGCTGCCGCGGTTCCGCTTCGCGGGCCGGGTCCGGCGCATGGCCGCCGATCGTGGTCACCGCCTCGGGGCTGGTGCCCCACGTCACCATTGGCTCGATCGTCGCCGCGTCGATAACGACGGTACGGTCATAGTTGGCGCCAAGGTCGCTCGGCAGCGTGCGCCACTGCGCGACCGCGTCGTCCCATGCCGTGCCCTCGGGCGCGAACGGCAGCCCCGCGAGCCAGGCGAAGGTGGTGTCGTCCGGCGCGATCATGCCGGCACGCGCACCGGCCTCAATCGCCATGTTGCAGATCGTCATCCGTCCCGCCATGTCGAGCGCGCGGATCGCGCCTCCGGCATATTCGATGACGTGGCCGGTCGCGCCGCCTGTGCCGATCGCCCCGATTATGTGCAGCACGATGTCCTTGGCCGTGACCCCAACCCCGAGCGTCCCATCGATCCGCACCAGCATCGTGCGCGAGGGTTTCTGCACCAGCGTCTGCGTCGCGAGCACATGCTCGGCCTCGGACGTGCCGATGCCGAATGCCAGCGCGCCAAACGCGCCATGCGTCGAGGTATGGCTGTCGCCGCAGACGATCACGGTTCCCGGCAGCGTCAGGCCCAACTCGGGACCGATGATATGAACGATCCCCTGGTGCCGGCTGGTCAGCGGAACATAGGGGATGCCGAATTCGGCGCAGTTGCGCTCCAGCGTCGCGACCTGCAACCGGCTGTCTGGATCGGTGATCGCAGCAAGACCACCCGCGCGATCTTCGGTCGGGACGTTGTGATCGGCGACCGCGAGCGTCAGCTCGGGCCGGCGCACGCGGCGTCCGGCCTCGCGAAGGCCGTCGAACGCCTGCGGGCTGGTCACCTCGTACAGCAGATGCCGATCGACATGGAGCAGACACTCGCCATTGCCGAGATCGACGACCTGATGCGAGTCCCAGACCTTTTCGTATAATGTGCGCGGTGCGTTCATGCCGCGCGGTCTAGCCCGATGCAGCCCGCACCCGCCAGCGCGGTACGGACCCGTCCGCCGACCGGCGCGCCGGGCAGCGCGGCAGCGTCCCGCGCGACGGCGATCAATGCGGCGAGATCGATGCCGGTTGCGATGCCCATCTCATTGAACGCCCACACCACGTCTTCCGTCGCGACATTGCCGGTCGCTCCCGGTGCGAAAGGGCAGCCGCCGAGTCCGCCGAACGCGGCGTCGAGCACGGCAACGCCCGTCTGGAACGCGGCCAGTGTGTTGGCGACGCCGAGGCCGTAGGTGTCGTGGCCGTGATACGCCCAGCGCGGCTCGCCATGGCGCGCCATCGCCATGGTAAAGAGTGCGCCGACCCTGTCGGGCGTAACGCGACCGGTGGTGTCGCACAGCGCTATCTCGACGTTCGGGCGGATAGGCACCAGCTCGTCCAGGATTGCCAGCGTCGCCGCCGCGTCTACCGCGCCAATGAACGGGCAGTCGAAAGCGGTCGCGATGTTGAGCCGTACACGAACCCCGGTTGGCAGCGCCGCGGAAAGTCGACGATACTCCTCGATCGATTCCGCTGGCGTTAGCCGCACGTTATTCATGTTGTGCTTCTCGCTGACGGACAGCACGAAAGCGATGTGGTCGGCTCCCGCCGCCAGCGCCTTGTCACAATAACGCTGATTGGGGACGAGCACCTGCACGTCGAGCCCGGGCAGCGCGCGCGCCGCCGCCAGCACCTCGACGGCATCGGCGAGCTGCGGGATCGCGCGGTCGCTGACGAAGGCGGTTGCCTCGATCCGGCGCAACCCGGCGGAGTGAAGCTTGCGGACGAGATCAATCTTGGTCGCGGTCGGGATGAAGGGACCGATCGGCTGAAAGCCGTCGCGCGGGCCGACTTCGACGATGGTGGCAGTGGCGGGCATCAGACGACTCCTTCCTCGATGAGCCGGGCGATCTCATCCGGCGGAATGCCGAGCAGGCCGTGCAGCACCTCCTCGTTGTGCGCGCCGATCGCGGGACCGGGCCAGCGAACCGCGCCGGGAGTCTCGACGACATGCGGCACGATCCCGGCCTGCAGCACCTCGCCTCCAAACGCCGGGTCCGGCACCGCCCGCACCATCGCGCGTTCGCGGTATTGTGGATCGGTGGCGATGTCGGCGGCGGTATAGACGCGCGAACTGGGAATGTCGGCCTCGGTGAGCAGCGCGATCAGCGCGTCGGCGCTGTATTTACGAGTCCATGTCCCGATCAGCGCGTCGAGGGCAACGACATTGGCGACGCGCGCTTGGTTGCCGGTAAATTCCGGCGTGCCGACGAGTTCGGGCCGGCCTACGAGTGTCATCAGCCGCGCGAACAGCGGCTCGGAATTTGCTGCGATCAGGACGAATGCGTTATCGGCCGTTGCATAGGCGTTGGTCGGCGCGGCGGTGGCGATACCGCCGCCGGTAGGCTGCTTGACCCGGCCCAGCGCGCCATACTCAGGGAGCATGCCCTCCATCAGGCTCAGCACGCTTTCGGTCAGCGCGACGTCGAGCGTGCGCGCGCGGCCGTCCCCGCCGCCGCGGTCGCGCTGCCAAAGCGCCGCAAGCACGCCGAGCGCCGCATAGAGCCCGGCAAGCGAATCGCCAATGCTGACCCCGACCCGCACCGGCGGCAGGTCGCTGGTGCCAGGCGCGTGATCGGTGAGGTGGCGAAGGCCGCCGATCGCCTCGCCGATCACGCCAAAGGCGGCGCGGTCGCGATACGGGCCGGTTTGGCCATAGCCCGAAATGTGCGCGACGATCAGGCCCGGTCGCTCGGCCTGCAAGGTCTCGGGGCCGAGCTCGAGCTTGGCGAGCTGGCCGGGGCGGAAGTTCTCGATCACCGCGTCGCACTCCCGCACCAAGCGCAGGACGATCCGCTTGGCCTCGGGTCGCTTGAGATCGAGCGTGACGCTGCGCTTGTTGCGGCCGTGCATCGACCACCAGAGCGATTGGCCGTTCACCTGCGC
>NZ_CAHJWX010000247.1 GCF_903643065.1 Sphingomonas bacterium
CCGCCGCTCTTCGGGCTGACGAACGCCAGGTCGTCGGCGGTCCCGCTCGCCACGCAGCGGTCGAGGTCGAGCCCGAAGCCGAGCTCGGCGAGGAGCAGCAGCTCCAGCCGCGCGATCCCGCCCGCCCAGCCCCGCGCCGACGGCGCCGCCTCCAGCGCGTCGAGCAGTCCGGCCAGCCCGTCGTACAGGCGCGGATAGGGCTGGGCATCGGGCAGCGCGGTGGCGGTGAGCGCGGTCGTCCAGTCGAGCGCGGCGGCGGTCAGCGACTGTTCGTGCAGGCCGGCGCGGCTATCGACCAACTCCACCGTCAGCGCGGCGAGCTGTTCGCCGGTGCGGGCGCGCCAGTCGGCCTGGACGAGGTTGCCGGGCTGGAGCGCGGGACGCAGCCGGCGCGAGCGGCCGCCGCGCACATAGCCGGGCTGGACGCCGTGATCGCGCGTGAGGCCGCGCACCACCGCGCCATGCTCGCCATGCGCGCGCGACGACAGGATGATGGCCGGGGCGGCGAGGTGCATGGCGGCTACCTTAGGCGCGATACCGGGCCTTCCTCTACCCGACACATTATTTAGCCTTGTCGCTAATTGGCGTGTCGGCTAAACGGAAGCATGGACTCGGTCTTCGACGCGCTGGCGCATCCGACGCGGCGCCGCATCCTGGAGCTGCTCAAGCGCGGCGGGATGTCGGCGGGGGCGATCGCGGATGCGTTCGCGGTGTCGAAGCCGACCATGTCGGGCCATTTCGCCAAGCTGAAGGCCGCCGGGCTGATCCAGGGCGAGCAGCGCGGCACGGCGACGATCTACACGCTCAACCTGTCGGCGCTGGAGAGCGTGATGCTGTCCTTCATGGGCCGGCTGCGGACGGGCGAGACGAGGGAGGATGAGGCGTGAGCGAGCGGCGGATGATCGGCTCCACCATGGCGACAGCGTGCCTGCTCGCGGGCGTGGCGACGCGGGCTAGGTCGCGGCTGCCGCCGAGCGCGCGATTGCCAACACACTGGAACATCGCGGGCGAGCCGGACGGGTTCTTGCCTGCCGCGCCGGCGCTGTTCTTGCCTATCGCCTTGGCGATGGCTGTGTCGGCAGTGTTCGTCATCGTCGCGCGACTGGAGCCGTTGCAGCAGCGCATGGAGCGCAGCCGCGCGCTGCTCGACACCGCCTGGGGGGCGCTGCTCGGGCTGACCGCGGTGATCGAGGTGGCGGTGGCGGCGCCCGCCTTTGGCTGGCACCTCCCCGCGACGCTGCCGCTGGTGGCGGCCGGCGCGGTGCTGGCGGTGATCGGCAACGCGCTGCCCAAGTCGCGGCCCGGCTTCTTCGTCGGCCTCCGGACGCCGTGGAGCATCATCGACGCGGACAATTGGGTGGCGACGCACCGGCTGGGCGCGTGGACCTTCATCGCGGCCGGGGTGACGATCGCGCTGGCGGGCTTGCTGCCGATCGAGCCGGGCATGCGGCAGGCACTGGTGATCGGCGGGCTTGTCGTCGCGTTGGTGCCGCCGGTGGTCTGGTCGTGGTGGTTGTGGCGTTCGCGATCCTCCCCGGCACGGGGCGGGGGACCGCTCGACTAGCGAGGATTGACGGGGGGTTACCCGGCGCGGTCCCCCCTCCGTCACCCGCTTTGCGGGCGCCATCTCTCCGTCCCGGGGAGGATTGAGCAGGGAGTCGCTCCCTCCTACATGCCCCCCATGGCCACTCCCGCCGGACGTCCCGACGATCCCCGCGCCGCGCATCGGTTTAACGAGGACGCGGCGACCTTTACCGTGCGCGGGGACGCGGACACGCCGGACCTGGCGGCGGGCGTCGCGGCGATCCGCAACGTGCTCCAGACGCTGCCGCCCGCGCCCGGCGTCTACCGGATGCACGACGGCAAGGGCGACGTGCTGTACGTCGGCAAGGCGCGCGCGCTGAAGAGCCGGGTCGCCAACTACGTCGCCTGGAAGCAGCTGCCCCGGCGGCTCCAGCGGATGGTGTCGCAATGCCGGTCAATGACGGTGGTGACGACCAACAACGAGGCGGAGGCGCTGCTGCTGGAGGCGCAGCTGATCAAGCGCTACCGTCCGCCGTACAACGTGCTGCTGCGCGACGACAAATCCTTCCCCTTCATCCTGCTGCGCGGCGACCAGGACTTCGCGCGTATCCAGAAGCATCGTGGCGCGCGGCGGGCGCCGGGCGACTATTACGGCCCGTTCGCGAGCGCGGGATCGGTCAACAACACGCTCAACGCCTTGCAGAAGCTGTTCCTGCTGCGCTCGTGCACCGACGGCTTCTTCAAGACGCGCGACCGGCCGTGCCTGCTCTACCAGATCAAGCGCTGTTCGGCGCCGTGCGTCGGCCGCATCGACGCGGCCGGCTATGCCGAGCTGGTGAGCGACGCGAAGAAGTTCCTCGCCGGCAAGGCGACGGACGTGCAGGCGAAGCTGGGCGCGGCGATGCAGGCGGCGGCCGAGGCGATGGACTTCGAGCTGGCGGCGCTGCTGCGCGACCGGCTGCGCGCGCTGACCTTCATCCAGGGCAGCCAGTTCATCAACGCCGACGGCATCGGCGACGCCGACATCTTCGCGCTCGCGGCCAAGGACGGGGTGGTGGGGATCGAGGCCTTCTTCATCCGCGGCGGGCAGAATTGGGGGCACCGCTCCTTCTTCCCCGGCCATGTCGCCGACGTGCCGGAGGCGGAAGTGCTGCAGAGCTTCCTGACGCAATTCTACGAGGAGGTGCCGCCCGCGCGCATCGTGTTCATCGATCGCGAGCTGCCCGATCAGGCGGCGATCGCGCAGGCGCTGGCGCAGCAGGCGGGGCGCAAGGTCGCGATCGGCACGCCCCAGCGCGGCACCAGGCGGCGGCTGCTCGATCAGGCCAAGCGCAACGCGACCGAGTCGCTGGAGCGGCGGCTGGCGGAATCGACCACCCAGGCGAAGCTGCTGCGCGAGGTGGCCGAGCTGTTCGACCTGCCCGAGCCGCCGAACCGGATCGAGGTCTACGACAACAGCCATATCCAGGGCACCAGCGCGGTCGGCGCGATGGTGGTCGCGGGGCCGGAAGGGTTCCGCAAGGGCCAGTACCGCAAGTTCAACATCAGGCAGGCGCAGACCGACAGCGACGTCGGCATGATGCGCGAGGTGCTGGGCCGCCGCTTCGCGCGCGCGCTGGAGGAGAGCCCCGACCGCGATGACGGGACCTGGCCCGACCTGGTGCTGCTCGACGGCGGACGCGGGCAGCTCGACGCGGCCAAGGCGGTGCTGGAGGAGATGGGCATCGAGGACGTCTGCCTGGTCGGCGTCGCCAAGGGGCCGCACCACGGCCGCGAGGGGCGCGAGGAGTTCCACCTCCTGGACGGCCGCTCGTTCCAGCTGCCGGTCAACGCGCCCGTGCTGTTCTACCTCCAGCGGCTGCGCGACGAGGTGCACCGCTTCGCGATCGGCGCGCATCGCGAGAAGCGCGCCAAGGCGATCGGCGCGTCGCCGCTGGACGAGGTGCCCGGCATCGGGCCGGCGCGCAAGAAGGCGCTGCTGATGCAGTTCGGCACCGGCCGCGCGGTCCGCAACGCCAGCCTGGAGGACCTGCAACGCGCGCCGGGCGTGTCGGCGGCGGTGGCACGGCAGGTGTACGATTTCTACCATAGCCGGTGAGCCGTCCCCCGCCGGGACGCGAGGATGTGCACGCGAAACGAACACCCTCCTCTCGCGCGCTGCACGGGGAGCCGCTAGCATCCGGGCGAACGACAGGCAGGGGTGATCGCATGAAGGGATGGTGGCTGGCGGGAATGGCGTTGGCGGCGCCGGCGTCGGCGGCGGAGAAGCCGGTCTACGCGCCGCCGCCCGCCTGGGTGATCCCGGCGCCCGCGCCCGATCCCGCGAAGCTAGGCGACGACGCGCCGTTGTTCCTGACGCTGGACACGCAGGACCGGCTCGCCGACGGCACGGTCTGGTCGTACCACGACATCGCGACGCGGATGGCGACGCCGGAAGTGGTGCAGCAGGCGGGCACGATCACGCTCGACTGGCAGCCGGCCAAGGGCGACCTCACCATTCATCGCGTCGAGATCCTGCGCGGCGCGCAGCATCTGGACGCGCTGGCGGGCGGCAAGACCTTCACCGTGATCCGCCGCGAGCAGCAGTTGGAGCGCCAGTCGATCGACGGCCAGCTCACCGCCACGCTGCCGGTCGAGGGGCTGCAGGTCGGCGACGTGCTGCGCGTCACCTTCAGCACGTCGCGGCACGAGGACGCGCTGGGCGGCGCGGTGCAGGACGCGGCGCTGGTCGCGACCGAGCCGGCGCGGATCGGCTTCGCGCGCACGCGGCTGGATGAAGTGACGAAGCTGCTGGCGTCCGACGAGGCCAAACAAAAGCTCGATGCGGC
>NZ_CAHJWX010000248.1 GCF_903643065.1 Sphingomonas bacterium
GGACCCGGCGCGGCCGGCGGCGGTGCGCGCGCGGATCCCGGCGCTGGCGCACCGGCGTCCGATCCCGGTGGTGACGCGGGCGTGATCGTGTTCGATCTGCGTTGCGGCGCCGGCCATGTGTTCGAGGCCTGGTTCGGTGGCACCGCCGACTGGGAGCGCCAGCAGGCCGCCGGTCAGGTCGCCTGCCCGATCTGCGGCGACGGCGCCGTCGAGAAGGCGGCCATGGCCCCGGCCGTGTCCGCCAAGGGCAACCGGGCCCCGGCGCCCGCCGCCGTCAAGGCGATGATGAAGGCGCTCGCCGCCGAACAGGCCAAGATGCTCAAGGACTCGACCTGGGTCGGCGGGCAGTTCGCCCACCGCGCCCGGGCGATGCATGCGGGGGACGAGGCGCACCGCGTCATCCACGGCCAGGCGACGCTCGCCGAGGCCCGGGCGCTGGTCGACGACGGCGTCCCGGTCGCGCCGCTGCCGCTGCCGGTCACCCCGCCCGAGCGGTTGAACTAGATCGCGACAGCGACCAGCGCCACGTAACGATCCGGCCCGAGCACTCGGGCATAGTCAAGATAGAGCGAGATCGGTTCCTGGTTGAGACGATCCGGTTGCTTGGCATAGACCTCACGCAGCACTTGCTCGACTTCGGGGCCGTTGACCTTCACACCGTAAGCGTCCCAGTCGATGATCTTACCACCGAAACGGCCGCTGTCCGCCATCCAGCGGATCGCCATCCAGAGCTCGTAATCGTGTACGTCGGGAAGCGTGCCTGAGGCGGGGATGTTGCCGCCATCTGGCAGTTGCCAGTCGAGCTCTGCTTGCGGACCGAGCGCGCCCAGATAGCACCATTTCTGGGCCACCAGTTAGGCGGCCGAGATAGAGCGTGGAACCATAGGCAACCGTTGATCGTCCGTGACCTGCGCGGCTGCCTTCCTGATCTGCTTCGCGTTGAGCGATCGCTGCCGGTGAAACACTTCGGGCAGCAGCTTGAGCGCGATCGCTTGCGGGCCGTTGAAGACGACGGTACCGGTAGCCTTGTCCAGATCGAGGTCAAAGAAGAGCAGGTGATCCGCCGTAGCATCCGGGACTTGCCTAAACGCCGGGCCGCCGCCGGTAGTCGTGACTTTCACCTGCACGGAACGACCATCGGGGGAGGTACCATCAACGCCCGCGCCGCCACGACGATCGAGCGTGATGCCGAACAGCTCGACCGCGAGCGCTTCGCCCAAATCGCCCACTAGGTTGCCGTCCAGCGTGAACGTAAGCCGACCCGCTACATGATGCCCGCCCAGTATAGGGGCATAGTGGTCACGCAACTGATTTCGTGCCTTGACCAGATTAGCTATCAGCGCAGGCAACGGAAACGTCACCTGAGCGGACTCTGCCGGTTTATGCTTTTCGCTCATGCGAACTCCCTCCAATATCACCGCACGAGCATCGTGCGGGTGAGACAAGTGAACTTCGTTCGGTCGGCACGTCAACTACTCTGCAGTGGTTGACTTTGAGGTGTCGTTGCGCGGGAGATCGCTTAAATGCCGATGCTGGTGCCCACCGCCGCGTTGACCAGCCCGCCATCCACCACGATCGTGTCGCCCACCACATAGTCGCCGGCGCGCGACGCCAGGAAGATCGCGGTGCCGGCCATGTCCTCGTCGGCGCCGATGCGCCGCGCCGGGATGGAGCGGGCGACATCGGCGCCATGGTCGCGCGCGGCGCGGTTCATCTCGCTGGCAAAGGCGCCGGGCGCGATGGAGGTGACGTTGATCGCGTCGCCGATCAGCCGCGCGGCCAGTCGCTTGGTCAGATAGATCAGCGCCGACTTGGAGGCATGGTAGCTGTACGTTTCCCATGGATTGAGCCGCAGTCCGTCGATCGAGGTGATGTTGATCACCTTGGCCGGCCGCTCGCGCGACGCCGCCGCCTTGAGCGCCCCGTGCAGCGCCTGGGTCAGGAAGAAGGGCGACTTGACGTTCAGGTCCATCACCTTGTCCCAGCCCTGTTCGGGGAACTCCTCGAACGGCACGCCCCACGCGGCGCCCGCGTTGTTGACGAGGATGTCGAGCCTGCCCTCGCGCTCGGCGAACGCGGCGGCGAGCGCCCGACAGCCCGCAACCGTGGACACGTCCTGCGGCAAGGCAATGCAATTGGGACCCAGCTCGGCAGCCGTTTCCTCGCATGCGGCCGCCTTGCGCGACGAGATGTACACGGTGGCGCCCTGCGCGACGAAGCCGGCCGCGATCATCTTGCCGATCCCGCGCGAGCCGCCGGTGATCAGCGCCACGCGGCCGTCGAGCCGGAACAGGTTGGTGGTGTCCACGCGATACTCTCCTTGGTTCCGGTCTCGCCGTCGCGGGAGGGGGCGAATGTTTTGGATCGAGGCTGATCGACGGTAGCGCGTGCCTGCCATTGCGCAATTACCTTCTCCACGCGGTCGAGTCGGCGGCCGTCGCCGACCCGATCGGCCGGCTGAACGGGCGTTCATCCGCCCGGCGAAACGACTCATCGCCAATGACTTGGCGACCCCCGCGCCGCTGGCTAGCGATACTGCAATAGCAATCCTGAGCCGGGGGGTTCACTTGCGTCTTGGTCGTCTGACAGCGCGTTTCGCGCTGGTATTTTCCTGCGCCCTGATGGCGGCTGGCCCGGCGCAGGCGCAGTTCTGGCAGTGCGCGCCATTCGCGCGCATGCTGTCCGGCATCCAGCTACGCGGCAATGCCAGCAGCTGGTGGGCACAGGCGGCCGGCCGCTACCTGCGCGGGCATCTGCCGCAGGTCGGCGCGGTGCTTGCCTTTGATGCGACGCAGCGCATGCGCGTCGGCCATGTCGCGACCGTCAGCCGGGTGGTGAGCGACCGCGAGGTGCTGCTGACCCATGCCAACTGGTCTCGGCGCGGTCAGGTCGAGACGGACGCGCGCGCGATCGACGTGTCGGCGGCGGGGGACTGGACGCGGGTGCGCGTGCAGTTCGGCGGCGCGATGGGCACGTCGAGCTACCCGACCAGGGGCTTCATCTACGCGAGCCGCGCGATCGCGGCGACCGACGGCGCCGCCGACGCGGGCTGACGATCAGGTCGCTCGGAAGGTCATCGCCACGCCGTCCATGCAATAACGCTTGCCCGTCGGCTTGGGCCCGTCGTCGAAGACATGGCCCAGATGCCCGCCGCAGCGGCGGCAGTGAACCTCCGTCCGCTCCATCAACAGCGAGGTGTCGTCGTGGGTGCGGACCGCGTTGGGCAGCGGCGCCCAGAAGCTGGGCCAGCCGGTGCCGCTGTCGAACTTGGTGTGGCTGGTGAAGGCCGGCAGGCCGCAGCCCTTGCACGCGAAGACGCCGGCGCGGTGCTCGTTCAGCAGCGGGCTGGTATAGGGCTGTTCCGTGCCCTCGTGGCGCAGCACGTCATAGGCGGCGGGCGCCAGCCGCTTGCGCCACTCGGCGTCGGTATAGCTGATCTCGAACCGCTCGGCGGCCACCGCGGCGCCGCCGCGACAGCCCCATAGCGCGGCGCCCGCGACGCCCAGCGCGGCGGTCTGCATGAGGTGGCGACGGTCGATCATGGGGAAGGCTCCTTGCCTGTCCAATATAGGTTGTCCGGTCGCGCGAAGGAGGGGGTGACTATCACGGGCGCCGCCGCCACCAGCGCCCGCCCGGGCTGCCCGATTGCAGCACCCCGCGCCGGAACGCCCGCGCGCCCAGCCGGATCGAGATCGTCACCCACAACAGCTGCCAGGCGAGCGCGGCGAGATGTCGCCAATGGCCGGGCAGTGCGGCGGCATGACCCGCCATCGCGAAGGAGGAGGAGAAGGGGAACAGCTCCACCGCCGTCTGGAACCAGGTGCCCGGATGCGCCTCGGCGGCGACCGACAGGCCGAACATGCCGACCTGGAGCAGCGTGACGGGCAGCGACATCAGCTGGATCTCGCGCATCGTCGTCGCCTGCGCGCCCAGCCCCAGGAAGACGGAGCCGAGCAGCAGGAAGGCGGTGGCGAAATAGGCCGCGAACAGCAGCGCGAACGGCGCGGCGCCCACCGCCGGGCTCAACTCGTGCAGCGCCGCCGCGAAGCCGGGCGAGGCGGCGGGGCCGAGCACGCCCAGGATGATCCCCCAGAAGCCGATGAACAGCACCGCGACGCCGAACATGCCGAGCAGCTTGCCCAGGAACACGCTTTCCAGCGGCACGGCGGCGGCGAGGATCTCGATCACCTTGTTGTTGCGCTCCTCCGCCATCGTGCCGATCACTTGGCTGGCCAGCAGCAGCGTCAGGAAAAACACGCCCAGCGACGCGAAGAAGGCGGACTGGTGCCGCCCGCCCTGCGAGGCGCCGACACGCGCGACGGGCGAGCGGACCGCGTCCACCCTTGGCGG
>NZ_CAHJWX010000249.1 GCF_903643065.1 Sphingomonas bacterium
CCGGACACGACGCCCTACAGCTTCTGCCTCCCCGCCGCCGACCCGGCGCGCGCCGCCGCCGACCTGGACGAGGCGGTCGCGATCCTGGTCGCCGCGCCGGAGGTGGAAGCCGCGCTGGGCCAGGCCACCGCCGCGATGCGCGAGCGCTTCACCGACGCCGCCTTCGCGCGGCAGACCGGCCTCGTGCACGAGAAACAAGCCTTGGAAAAGCGGCTGGCAAACCTATGTCAACGCAACGAGGATCTGCGCGCGCAGGCGCTTGAGGAACATTGATGGCGGCGAAGGCAACAATGGCGGCGGACACGGCGGAGGCACCCGACACGGCCGACGCGCCGCTGCTCGACCTCAACGACGCGGGGATCAAGAAGGTGATCGCGCGCGCCAAGAAGCGCGGCTACATCACCGTCGATCAGCTCAACGAGCTGGTCCCGCAGGACCAGTTCACGACCGACCAGATCGAGGACGTCATGTCCGCCATCAACGAGATGGGGATCACCGTCGTCGAGAACGAGGAAGCCGGCGAGGACGGCGAGCCGGAGGCGCGCGCCGACGACGACGACGAGCCGGAGGTCGCGGAGGTCGAGCAGGACGCGCCCACCGCCGAGGTCAAGAAGAAGGAAACCGTCGACCGTACGGACGATCCCGTGCGCATGTACCTGCGCGAGATGGGCGCGGTGGAGCTGCTCAGCCGCGAGGGCGAGATCGCGATCGCCAAGCGGATCGAGGCTGGCCGCGACACGATGATCCTGGGGCTATGCGAGAGCCCGATCACCTTCAACGCGATCATCAGCTGGTCGGCCGCGCTCAACGAGGGCACGATGCAGCTGCGCGAGATCCTGGATCTCGACGCGATGCTCTCCAAGGGCCCGTCCGCCGAACAGGTCGCCGCGTCCGAGGAGGACGACACCGGCGAGATCAGCGAGGCCGCCGCCGGCCCGACCTTCAAGGCGGAGGAGGATGTCAAGGAGGAAGCGCCCGTCGCCGACGACGACGAGGACGATCTGACCGAGCGCCGCGCGCCGCGCCCCAGCGACGACGAGGAAGAGGACAACACGCTCTCGCTCGCGCAGATGGAGGAACAGCTCAAGCCGCAGGCGCTGGAGCGGTTCGCCAACATCACCGCGATCTACAAGAAGTTCGGCAAGGTACAGCAGTCGCGCCTGGAGGCGATGGCGGCGGGCAACGAGCTGTCGGCCGGCGACGAGCGGAAATATCACAAGCTGCGCGAGGAGCTGACCGCCGAGGTGGAAAGCATGCAGTTCCACCAGGGCAAGATCGAATACCTTGTCGACCAGCTCTATGCCTTCAACCGGCGCCTCACCGCGCTGGGCGGCCAGATGCTGCGCCTGGCCGAGCGCCACAAGGTGCCGCGCAAGGACTTCCTCGATCGCTATGTCGGCCACGAGATGGACGATGGCTGGCTCGCGTCGGTCAACAGGATCGACAAGAAGTGGACCGCCTTCGTCGCCAACGAGGGCGAGGCGACCGACCGGATCCGCATCGAGATCAGCGAGATCGCGCAACAGACCGGCATGGCGCTGGCCGAGTTCCGCCGCATCGTCAACACGGTGCAGAAGGCGGAGCGCGAGGCGCGCATCGCCAAGAAGGAGATGGTGGAAGCGAACCTGCGCCTCGTCATCTCGATCGCCAAGAAATACACCAACCGGGGCTTGCAGTTCCTGGACCTGATCCAGGAAGGCAATATCGGCCTGATGAAGGCGGTCGACAAGTTCGAGTACCGGCGCGGCTATAAGTTCTCGACCTATGCGACCTGGTGGATCCGCCAGGCGATCACCCGCTCGATCGCCGATCAGGCGCGCACCATCCGCATCCCGGTCCACATGATCGAGACGATCAACAAGCTGGTGCGGACCAGCCGCCAGTTCCTCCACGAGCAGGGCCGTGAGCCGACGCCCGAGGAGATGGCCGAGCGGCTGAGCATGCCGCTGGAGAAGGTCCGCAAGGTGATGAAGATCGCCAAGGAGCCGATCTCCCTCGAAACGCCGATCGGCGACGAGGAGGACAGCCACCTGGGCGATTTCATCGAGGACAAGAACGCGGTGATCCCGGTCGACGCGGCGATCCAGGCGAACCTGAAGGAGACGGTGACCCGCGTCCTCGCCTCGCTCACCCCGCGCGAGGAGCGCGTGCTGCGCATGCGCTTCGGGATCGGGATGAACACCGACCACACGCTGGAGGAGGTCGGCCAGCAGTTCAGCGTCACCCGCGAACGCATCCGCCAGATCGAGGCCAAGGCGCTGCGCAAGCTCAAGCACCCGTCGCGGTCGAGGAAGATGCGCAGCTTCCTGGATCAGTGAGACGGGCGGGCTCAGGATACCCTGTCCTTGCCGGCCCGCGCGGCGCAAGCCGTGGAATGCTGTCAGCTTTGAGTCAGGCTTGTCATGTAGTCAGGATGCGACAGCGGTTCGCGCCGGGCTTGGTCGAATCAAGTCGGTGCTGCGGGAAAGCGGTCGATGATGCACGATCGAAGCCGATCGCCCGCGACCTCCGACTTTAGCGACCCTACCTGTTCGCCCCTGAACGGAAAGCCAAGCAGGAGCGCATGGGCGGGGTTGGCCAGGCGATCGCCATCCGCGGCAAGCGCGTCCTCGACGAAGCTGACCGCCTGCTCGAACTCGCTCAACGCATCGAGCGCGGTACCGGCCTGTAGTTCGGCGAACACGGCCGTTGCCCCGAGCCGGAGACGCGATGCCATGACCTGGCGAATGGCGGCTCGATCCTGTTGCGTCCCGATCGCCAGGATGCCGCGTCGCGTGAACGACACCCCATCGATGTCCTTCGCCGTTCGCTCAAAGGCGCTACCGTTGATCTGGCCCGTGCCGGGATCGAGATGCAGACCGCCGACATAGCGGGCGACGATCGTGTCGGGCGGCAGTCTTGGCACGCTCGCCGCCGTTATCCGTTGAGTAAGTGGCGTAAGCCTGACGCGACGATCTGCCGCTTGATGCCGGTGGCGTCATCATCGCCCATATGCGTGACCATGCGGGTCGCGCGTCTGGCGAACATCACGAATTGAACCTTCCCCCCGTTCTGGAACTGAAGGCCGATCTGCTCCTCCCCCTCGGTCCAGAGCAGGCGGATGTTGCCGTTGCCGATCAGGAACGCACCCGGTTGACGGGTAGCACGCAGATCGCGCGCGAAGTCGAGCGCCGCTCGCGCGGACGCCTCCGAAAACGGCACATCTTCGTCCGCCGCGCCCGCGCGTAGCGCGTCCACGCGCGCCAGCAGCGCACCAAGCCACGCCTGCGACGGCCGATCCCCCTGCAGCGTGTCGGCGTCAGCGTCGATCAGCCAGATACTGGCGTCATGGTTGAAGAGCGAAAGGCCGCGATCGTTCAGTTGCGACTCGGATAGCAGCGTCTTGACGAACAAGGGCGAAAACGATCGCCGTGCCTTGGCATCCGATGCGAACCGGTCCGGCGATCCATCATCCTCGTCGGCTTCCCAACTCACGCCGGCATCGTCGTGACGTCTGGCCGGTGCATCGTCGCCGATCTTTCGAAAGCCGAACTTCTCGTTGTCCATCTCCTCCCTGGCAAGCACGCTCACGGTCTGTCTTCCTCGGGTTGGTCGGCCAGTTTGTCGGCGGCCCAGTTCTTGATGGATTCCTGGATCATGTCGGCTTTCAGCCGACCGTCGGCGATGCCGGATTGAAGAAACCCCATCATCATCTCTACCAAATTTGAATAGTTCATCCGCATGCGGGCGACTTCGGTCACCACGGCCTTGCTATCGGTCGTCTCAAACTCGCCATGATCGGTCTGCGACAGGAAGATAGGGCCGTATTGCAGAAATGCGATCTCCACCGCCCGACCGAGTGGCGCGATCACCGCCTCATCGGCCACGAACCTGACGAAGGTCGCATCCCGTACGACGTCAAGCATTCTGATAACCGTGCCTTGATCCTTGGGCTGGTCAGCCATGACTTTCCTCGCTGGCTCCGGGATGCGTAACCCGTACCGGCATGTCAACGCACCTCACAACCCCCATACCCCTACCCCCCGCTCCCGCATCACCTCCGCCACGCCCCACACCATCGCGTCCGCCCGATCCGGGCTCGCCCCCGGCCCCTCATACCCGCCCCCCGCGATCAGGCCGAGCAGCTGCGCTTCCAGCTCGGGCAGGCCTCCGTGCAGGCGCACCTTGCCCGCCTCGAACAGATGCGCGACCGGCTCCGCCCGCAGGCTTTTGCCGACCGCCGCGTGGACCAGCCGCACGTGCAGCGTCGGCTCGGCCGTCAGCAGCACGGACCTGACCATCTCGCCGCCCTGGTTGCGCTCGGCGACCACTTCGCGCGTGCCGTGCGCGGCGGCC
>NZ_CAHJWX010000250.1 GCF_903643065.1 Sphingomonas bacterium
CAGCCGCGCGCGCGCCGCCAGCACGTTGGCCGCCGCGACGCGCAGGTCGCGGTTGTTGGCGAGCACGCGATCGATCACCTGCCGCAGCCGCGGATCGGTGAAGAAATCGCGCCAGCCGATCGCGGACACGTCCGGCGCGTCGGTCGCGGCGGCCGGGTAGATGCCGCCTTGGGGCAACGCCGGGGGCACCTCGCCCGCCGGCCGGTGATAGGCGGGCGCCAGGCTGCATCCCGCGAGCAGCAGCGCCGCAAGCGGCAGGATCCTCGTCATGCCGCCTGCTCCTCTTGATGCTCGGGCTTCGCGCCGCCGCCGAACCAGCCGACCACGAGCACGAAGAACAAGGGCACGAAGAAGATCGCCAGCACCGTCGCGGACAGCATGCCGCCCACCACCGCGCGTCCGATCGCGTTCTGCCCGCCCGCGCCCGCGCCCGTCGCGATCGCCAGCGGGAACACGCCGAAGATGAAGGCCAGGCTGGTCATCAGAATCGGCCGCAGCCGCAGCTTCGCCGCCTCGATCGCCGCGTCGAACGGCGTCAGCCCGTCGCGGATGCGCTCCTCGGCGAACTCGACGATCAGGATGGCGTTCTTCGCCGACACGCCGATCGTGGTGATGAGGCCCACCTGGAGGTAGATGTCGTTGTTGAGCCCCGTCAGCGTCGCCGCCAGCACCGCGCCGACGATGCCGAGCGGCACCACCAGCATCACCGAGATCGGGATCGACCAGCTCTCGTACAGCGCCGCCAGGCACAGGAAGACGACGAGCAGCGAGATGCCGAACAGCGCCGGCGCCTGCCCACCCGACAGCTTTTCCTCATAGGACAGCCCCGTCCACTCCAGCGAGGTGCCGGGCGGCAGCTTGGCCTGCATCTCCTGCATCGCCGCCAGCGCGGTGCCCGACGACTGGCCGGGCGCGGGCACGCCGAGCAGCTCCAGCGCCGGCTGGCCGTTGTAGCGCGTCAGCTGCACCGGCGCCTGCGCCCAGCTGAGCGTCGTGAAGGCGGTGTAGGGCACCATCTGGCCCGCGCCCCCGCGCACGTAGAACTTGCCCAGGTCCTCCGGCCGCTGCCGGAACGGCGCGTCCGCCTGGACATAGACGCGTTTGACCCGGCCGCGATCGATGAAGTCGTTGATGTACTGGCCGCCCCAGGCGCCGGAGATCACCTGGTTGACCTGCGCCAGATCGAGCCCCAGCGCGCGCGCCTTGTCCTGATCGACCACGATCTTAAGCGCCGGGGCGTCGTCCAGCGAGTTCGGGCGCACGCCGGCCACCCGCTTGTCGCCCATCGCCATGCCCATCAGCTGGTTGCGCGCGGCGACCAGCTTCTCGTGGCCGATGCCGCCCGAATCGACCAGCTGCAGGTCGAAGCCGGTCGCGTTGCCCAGCTCCTGCACCGCCGGCGGCACCACCGCGAAGATCAGCCCGTCCTTGAACTTGCCGAACACGCCCTGCGCGCGGCCGGTGATGCCGAACGCGCGGTTGTCCTTGCCCTTGCGCTCCGACCAGTCCTTGAACGGCATGAAGGCGATGCCGCTGTTCTGCCCGACGCCGCCGAAGGAGAAGCCGTTGACCGTGTAGACGCCGGTCACGTTCGCCGCCTCGGCGCGCGTGAAGTGATCGCGGACCAAATCGAGCGCCTGTTGCGTGCGCGCCGCCGTCGCGCCGGCGGGCTCCTGCACCACCGCGATCGCGAAGCCCTCGTCCTCGTCGGGGAGGAAGCCGGTCGGCAGGTTGATGAACATCACCGCCATCAGCGCAACGATGACCGCATAGACCGCCAGCGACGGCCAGCGCCACTTCGCCACCCCGCGCACGCCGCGTTCATAGCCCGTGCGCCCCCGATCGAACCATTTGTTGAACCAGCGGAAGAAGCGCGCGAGCGGGCCATGGCCCTCATGCTTGTTCGGATCGTGCGGCTTGAGCAGCGTGGCGGCGAGCGCCGGCGTGAGCACCAGCGCGACGATGATCGACAGGATCATCGCCGAGACGATGGTGATCGAGAACTGGCGATAGATGACGCCGGTCGAGCCGCCGAAGAACGCCATCGGCAGGAACACCGCCGTCAGCACCAGCGCGATGCCGATCAGCGCGCCGGTGATCTCGTCCATCGATTTGCGCGCCGCCTCGCGCGGCGTCAGCCCTTGCGTGGTGATCAGCCGCTCGACGTTCTCCACCACCACGATCGCGTCGTCGACCAGCAGCCCGATCGCCAGCACCATGCCGAACAGCGTCAGCGTGTTGATCGAATAGCCCGCGGCCGCGAGCACCGCGAAGGTGCCCAGCAACACCACGGGCACGGCGATCGTCGGGATCAGCGTGGCGCGGATGTTCTGAAGGAACAGGAACATGACCAGGAAGACGAGCACGATCGCCTCGACCAGCGTCTCGATCACTTGGCGCACCGACAGCCGCACGAACGGCGTCGTGTCATACGGGTAGACGACCTTGACGTCGGGCGGGAAGCCGCGCGCAATCTCCGCTACGCGCCCCTTGATCGCGTCCACCGTGGCAAGCGCGTTGGCGCCGGGCGCGAGCTTGATGCCGATGCCCGACGCCGGGTGCCCGTTCCATTCGGTGGAATAGCTGTAGTTCTCCGCGCCGATCTCCACCCGCGCGACATCGCCCAGCCGCACCACCGAGCCGTCGGTGTTGCTCTTGAGCCGGATCGCCGCGAACTCCTCGGGCCGCGACAGCCGCGACTGGACGGAGACGGTGGCGTTGAGCATCTGTTCCTTGGGCGACGGCAGCGCGCCGATCTGGCCGGCGGACACCTGCGCGTTCTGCGCCTGGACGGCCGTCGTGACGTCCGGCAGCGTCAGCTGATAGGAGGCGAGCTTGAGCGGATCGATCCAGATCCGCATGGCATAGGCCGCGCCGAACACCTGCGTGTCGCCGACGCCGCTGACGCGCGCCAGCGGGTCCTGCACCTTGGAGGCGAGCATGTCGGCCAGGTCGATGCCGTCGTGCTGGCCGTTCTGCGAATACAGGCCGACGAACAGCAGGAAGTTGAGCGCGCCCTTGGACACCACCACGCCCTGCCGCTGTACCTCCTGCGGCAACAGCGGCGTCGCCGACTGGAGCTTGTTCTGCACCTGCACCTGCGCGGTGTCGGGATTGGTCCCCTGTTCGAAGGTGACGGTGATCGTCGCTGTCCCCGCCGCGCTGGACGAGGCGGCGAAATAGCGCAGGTGGTCGACGCCCTTGAGCTGCTGCTCGATGATCTGGGTGGTGGTGCGCTCCAGCGTCTCCGCGTCCGCGCCGGGATAGGTGGCGGTGATCGTCACCACCGGCGGCGCGATCGGCGGGAATTGCGAGATCGGCAGCGAGCGCAGCGCGAGCAGCCCCACCAGCATCACCATGGCGGCGAGCACCCAGGCGAAGATCGGCCGTTCGATGAAGAAGCGTGACATGACGGTCCTATTTCGCGGCAGGCGCGGGCGCGGGCTTCGCGCCCAGCGGCGTCGGCGCGACCGCCCCGCCGGGGCGCAGCAGCATGCCGCCCTCGACGATCACGCGATCGCCCGGCTTCAGCCCACCGGTGACGATCCAGTTGTCGCCCTGCGTCCGGCTCGTGGTGATGACGCGCGGCTCCGCCTTGTCGCCGGCGCCCACCACCATGGCGGTGGGATGGCCGCGATCGTCGCGGCCGACCGCGCGCTGCGGCACCAGCAGCGCCTGGCTCTGCATGCCTTGCGGCAGCACCGCGCGCACGAACATGCCCGGCAGCAGCAGCCCCGCCTTGTTGGGCGCCACCGCCCGGATCGTCTGCGTCCCCGTGGTCGGGTCCACCGTCACGTCCGCGAAGCGCAGCGTCGCGCCGCCTGCATAGTCGGTCCCGGTCTCCAGCAGCAGCTGGACGTGCGTCGAGCCACCACTCTTCACCTCGCCGCCCAGCATCTGCTGGCGCAGGCGAAGCAGGTCGGCCGACGGCTGCTGGATATCGACATAGATCGGGTCCAGCCGCTGGATCGTCACCAGCGGCTGCGTCTGCGCCGCCGTCACCAGCGCGCCGGCGGTGAAGGTGGAGCGGCCGATCCGGCCGGTGATCGGCGCCCGGATCGTGGTGCGCGCGAGATCGATCTGCGCCGATCGCAGCGCCGCCTGCTGCGCTGCGACGTCGGCGCGCGCCTGCGCCGCGCCCGTCTGCGCATTCTCGACGTCCTGCTTGGCGATCGCGTTGATCTTGACCAGCTCGCCATAACGCCGCGCCAGCGCCGCGGTCGAGGCGATCGACGCGCGCGATCGCGACAGCGCCGCACGGGCACTCGCCACCCGCGCCTGATAGGGCGCCGGATCGATG
>NZ_CAHJWX010000251.1 GCF_903643065.1 Sphingomonas bacterium
AAGCCCCCCGCCGCCCACAGCACGACCGCGAGCAGCAGCGCCAGCGCCAGCGCGAGGGTGAGCGCCGCGACGCCCGCCTCGCGGCCCAGCACATAGCCGAGCGCGATCGCGGTGAGGAACATCGGCACCGCCAGCACGTGGCGCACCCGGTCCATCCACGCGCCGGGCCTGGGCAGCCGCGCGCGCAGCGCGGGCACGAAGCCGACCAGGAGGAACGGCAGCGCCAGCCCGATGCCCAGCCCCGCGAACACCGCCAGCGCGGCGGGCCAGGGCAGCAACAGCGCCGCGAACAGCGCGGTGCCCATGAACGGCCCGGAGCACGGCGTCGCGATCAGCGCCGCCAGCGCGCCGGTCATGAATGCACCCCCTTTTCCGGCCAGCTCGCCCACCGGCGGCGTCGGCAGCTCGAACAGTCCGGCCAGGTTGAACGCGATCGCGGCGGTAAGCAGGAACAGCAACAGCACCGCCAGCGGGTTCTGGAGCTGAAACGCCCAGCCGACGCTGGTCCCGCCCGCGCGCAGCGCGAGGATGATCCCGCCCAGCGCCACGCACACCAGCACCACGCCCGCCGTGTACGCGAGCGCCTCGCTGCGCGCATGCGCCGCGCTGGTGCCCGATCGCGCGAGGCTGAGCGCCTTGAGGCTCAGGATCGGGAACACGCACGGCATGACGTTGAGGATCAGCCCACCCAGCACGGCGCCGGCAAAGGCGATCAGCGCCGCGCGGACCCAGCCCGCGCCACCCGGCACGTCGCCCGGCACCGCGTGCACCGCCAGCCCCTGCCCCGGCGCGATCCGCAACACGCCGTCGATGGGCCCGCGCGGCTTGCCCGTCGTCGCGATCAGCAACCGGTCGCCATCGCGCGTCACCGTCTGCGCCGCCGCATTGTCGATCGCCCCCGCCGTCGCCGGGAAGAAGAACGCGTCGGCCAGCGGCGCACCCGCTGGATAAGGCACCGCGAGCCGCACGCCGTCCTTGCCGGCCGCATAGGTCGCCCCCGCCCCCAGCGGCCGGGGCACCGCGCGGCGCCATCCATCGAACCGCGCATCGCGCGCTCCCGTCACGCCCACCGTCAGGTCGACGCGCAGGTCCTGCTCCTCGGGCACGCAGATCGCGTCCGTGCAGACCAGATAGCTCAGGTGCAGCCGCACGGGCAGCGCCTCGCCCGCCGGGAGCCCCCCCGGCACGCGCAGGTCGATCAGCGGCGCGAAGGGACGATCGTAGACGAAGTTCATCAGCCCGGCGACCTTGAGCGTCCCCGGGATCGGCCAGCGCCACGCGCCCGTCCGCGCGCGCGCCGGCAGCGTCCAGGCCGCCGTCGGCGGGAAACCCGCGTCGCCGGGGTTCTGCCCCCAATAGCCATGCCACCCGGGCGCCGGCCGGCTGTCGATCGCCAGCGTCACGATATCCCCCGCCGGCACGGTCCGCGTCTCCGCGACCAGCGTCATCGGCAAGTGGATCGCGCCCGGCGGCGCCACGCTGTCCGCGCGCGCGACGCCGACCGACAGCAGGAGGCAGAGCAGCGCGGCGAGGGTGCGGATCATGACCGCGCACATAGGCGCGCCGCCGGTCATCCCCAAGCTAATCGAGGTTCGGCCGCAGCCAGCGTTCCGCCTGTTGCAGCTCCACCCCGCGCCGTGCCGCATAGTCCGCCACCTGATCCGGCCCGATCCGCGCCACGCCGAAATACTCGGCCTGCGGGTGGCCCAGATAGAAGCCGCTCACCGCCGCCGTCGGCAGCATCGCGAAGCTCTCGGTCAGCTCCAGCCCCGTCCCTTCCGCGTCGAGCAGGTCGAACAGCACGCGCTTGAGGCTGTGCTCGGGGCACGCCGGATAGCCGGGCGCCGGCCGGATGCCGCGATACTCCTCCTTGATCAGCGCCTCGTTGGTCAGCTGCTCGCCCGCCGCATAGCCCCACAGCTCGCGCCGGACATGCGCGTGCAGCGCCTCGGCGAACGCCTCCGCCAGCCGGTCCGCCAGCGCCTTGAGCAGGATGTCGTTGTAATCGTCATGCGCGGCCTTGAAGCCGGCCAGGTGCGGCTCGATCCCATGGATGCCGACCGCGAAGCCGCCGATCCAGTCGCCGGCCGGATCGATGAAGTCCGCCAGGCACATGTTCGCCCGCCCCGCCCGCTTGGCGATCTGCTGGCGGAGGAAGGGGAGCACCACCTCGTCACCCCCGCGCAAGCGGGGGCCCATCTCCGGCGCGCCGTCTCGGAGCGAACAGTCGGGAGATGGGTCCCCGCTTTCGCGGAGATGACGAGTGAGCACCACGTCATCCCCCTCCCGCCGGCACGGCCACAGCCCGGCGACGCCGCGCGCCGTTAGCCAGCCCTCCCCCACGATCCGGTCCAGCATCGCCTGCGCGTCCGCGTACAGGCCGCTGGCGCTCTCGCCCACCACCGGATCGGTCAGGATCGCGGGGTAGTTGCCCGCCAGCTCCCAGGCGCGGAAGAACGGCGTCCAGTCGATCAGCTCGCGCAGGGCGGTCAACGACCAGTCGTCGAACCGGTGCACCCCCGGCCGCGCCGGCGCCGGCGGCTTCATCGCCAGGTCCGCCGCGAACCCGCGCGCCCGCGCCTCCGCGAGCGGCAGCAGCTCGTTCGGCCCCTTGCCCGTGCGCGCGTCGCGCACCTTCTGGTAATCCGCCGCGACGCCCGACACGTAGTCGGCGCGGATCGTGTCGCTGACCAGCGTCGTCGCCACGCCCACCGCGCGGCTGGCGTCCACCACATGCACCACCGGCCCGTCATAGGCGGGCGAGATGCGCAGCGCGGTGTGGACCTTCGAGGTCGTCGCGCCGCCGATCAGCAGCGGCATCGACATGCCGGCGCGCTTCATCTCCTCGGCCACCGTCACCATCTCGTCCAGGCTCGGGGTGATCAGCCCCGACAGCCCGATCATGTCGGCGTCGTTCTCGTTCGCCGCCGCCAGGATCTTCGACCACGGCACCATCACGCCCAGGTCGACCACGTCGAAGCCGTTGCACTGGAGCACGACGCCGACGATGTTCTTGCCGATGTCGTGCACGTCGCCCTTGACGGTCGCCATCACGATCTTGCCCTTGCCCTTGGCGCCGGGCTCCTTGGCCGCCTCGATGAAGGGGAGCAGGTGGGCGACCGCCTTTTTCATCACGCGCGCGGACTTGACGACCTGCGGCAGGAACATCTTGCCGCTGCCGAACAGGTCGCCGACGACGTTCATCCCATCCATCAGCGGCCCCTCGATCACCTCGATCGGCCGCGCGAACCCCTGCCGCGCCTCTTCGGTGTCCTCGACGACATGCGCGTCGATCCCCTTGACCAGCGCATATTCCAGCCGCTTGCGCACCTCCAGCCCGCGCCATTCCGCCGCCTGCTTCTCCGCCACCGCGTCCGTGCCGCGATAGCGTTCCGCCAGCGTCACTAGCCGCTCGCCCGCCTGCGGATCGCGGTTGAGGATCACGTCCTCGCACGCCGCGCGCAGCTCCGGATCGATCGCGTCGTACACGTCGAGCTGCCCGGCGTTGACGATCGCCATGTCCAGCCCCGCCGGGATCGCATGGAACAGGAACACCGAGTGCATCGCGCGGCGCACCGGCTCGTTGCCGCGGAACGAGAAGGACAGGTTCGACAGCCCGCCCGAATAATGCGCATGCGGGCAGCGCACGCGCAGCTCCTTCAGCGCCTCGATGAAGTCGACCGCGTAATTGTCATGCTCCTCGATCCCCGTCGCCACCGCGAAGATGTTGGGATCGAAGATGATGTCCTCCGGCGGAAAGCCGATCGCCATCAGCTCGTCATAGGCGCGGCCGCAGATCTCCACCTTGCGCGCCCGCGTATCGGCCTGACCCGTCTCGTCGAACGCCATGACGACGGTGGCGGCGCCGTAAGCCATGCACTTGCGCGCCGACACCAGGAAAGGTGCAACGCCCTCCTTCATGCTGATCGAGTTGACGATCGGCTTGCCGGACACGCATTTCAGCCCCGCCTCGATTACGCTCCATTTGGAACTGTCGATCATCACCGGCACGCGCGCGATGTCGGGCTCGGTGGCGATCAGCTTTAAGAACGTCGTCATGGCATGCTCAGCATCGAGCAGCCCTTCGTCCATGTTGACGTCGATCACCTGCGCGCCGTTCTCCACCTGCGCTCGCGCGACCTCGACGGCGCGCGGATAGTCGCCCGCCATGATCAGCTTCTTGAACGCGGCCGAGCCGGTGACGTTGGTCCGCTCGCCGATATTGACGAAACTGGTGGAGGTGGTCGTGTTAGGCACTTGGTTTCCTGCATACCTCCCCGGAACGGGGAGGGGG
>NZ_CAHJWX010000252.1 GCF_903643065.1 Sphingomonas bacterium
GTCCAGCAACAGCCGCGAACCGGGGCTGAGCGCCCCGCGCGCCGGCTCCGCCAGCAGCGGCGCTCCGCCGATCGCGCTGACCCGGACGGGGCCGGTATCGGCGGTCTCGCCGCAGGCGGCCAGACCGAGTGCGAGAAAGAGGGTGCGGACGGCGGGACTCGAACCCGCACTCCTGTGGAAGGCGATTTTAAGTCGCCTGCGTCTACCGGTTTCGCCACGTCCGCGCGCTGCCGGTGCGAGCGACAAGCAGTGCTTGTCGCTCGCACCGGCGAGCCCGCCGGCGGGTCGTGCAGCGAGCCCGTCCGGCGTCACGCGATGTAGTCGCGCGACGGCTCCGAACGCTAGGGGTGTTCGCATCCCCGCCGAGAAGCGGATCGGGTCCTGTATTGCAAGGGCTGGTGACGGCTGAGCGCGGAACGCCCGTGGCGGGAGCAGGCTAAACGTTGAGCCGCGCCCGCATTTCCTTGCCCGGCTTGAAGTACGGGACGCGCTTGGCGTCGACCGAGACGGTGTCGCCCGTGCGGGGGTTGCGGCCGGTGCGGGCCTCGCGGTCGCGGGTGGAGAAGGCACCGAAGCCGCGCAGCTCGACGCGGCCGCCTTCGGCCAAACGCCGCACGATCGCGTCGAAGAAGGTGGAGACGATGGTCTCCACCTCGCGCGGCGTGAGGTCCTTGTTCTGCTCGCACAGCGTCTGGACCAGCTCGGATCGGATCATGGTGCCCCCACACCTGTCAAGTCCGACAGGAGCTAACGAACACCGGCGCCAAACGCTAGCACCGATGCGACAGACCACGCGGCCGGCGCGTCGCGACGACGCACCGGCCGCAGGCGCCCTCACTCGCCCGAGCGGGCCTTGAGCGCCGCGCCCAGGATGTCGCCCAGCGACGCGCCCGAGTCGGACGAGCCATATTGCGCCACCGCCTGCTTCTCCTCGGAGATCTGCATCGCCTTGACGGAGAAGGTCGGCTTCTTGGATCGGTCGAAGCCCGTCACCATCGCGTCGAACTTCTGGCCGACCTGGTAGCGTTCCGGGCGCTGCTCGTCGCGGTCGCGGCCGAGATCGGTGCGCTTGATGAAGCCGGTCGCGCCGTCGTCGCCGACCTGCACCTCCAGCCCGGCGTCGCGCACTTCCAGCACCGTGACGGTGACGACCTGGTTCTTGTTGAGCCCGCCGCCGCTCACCGCCGCGGCCGTGACCGGCCCGCCGCGCTCCAGCTGCTTCATGCCGAGCGAAATGCGCTCCTTCTCGGCGTCGATGTCGAGCACCACCGCCTGCACGGTCTCGCCCTTGCGATGCAGCGCCAGCGCGTCCTCGCCCGCCACGCCCCAGGCGATGTCGGACATGTGGACCATGCCGTCGACATCGTTGTCGAGCCCGATGAACAGGCCGAACTCGGTCGCGTTCTTGACCTCGCCCTCGACGGTGGAGCCGATCGGATGCGTCGATGCGAACGCCTCCCACGGGTTCTGCTGCGCCTGCTTGAGGCCCAGCGAGATGCGGCGCTTCTCCGAATCGACCTCCAGCACCATCACATCGACCTCCTGCGAGGTGGAGACGATCTTGCCCGGATGGACGTTCTTCTTGGTCCAGCTCATCTCCGAGACGTGGACCAAGCCCTCGATGCCGGCTTCCAGCTCCACGAACGCGCCATATTCGGTGATGTTGGTGACGCGGCCCGACAGCTTGGCGCCGATCGGGTATTTGGCCTGCGCGCCGTCCCACGGATCGCTTTCCAGCTGCTTCATGCCGAGCGAGATGCGCTGCGTGTCCTTGTTGATCCGGATGATCTGGACCTTCACCGTGTCGCCGATGTTCAGCACCTCGGACGGGTGGTTGACCCGCTTGTAGCTGAGGTCGGTGACGTGGAGCAGGCCGTCGATGCCGCCCAGGTCGACAAAGGCGCCATAGTCGGTGATGTTCTTGACGACGCCGTCGATGATCTGGCCTTCCGCCAGGCTCTGGATCAGGCCGGTGCGCTGCTCGGCGCGGGTCTCCTCCAGCACGGCGCGGCGCGAGACCACGATGTTGCCGCGCTTGCGATCCATCTTGAGGATCTGGAACGGCTGCGGCAGGTCCATCAGCGGGGTGACGTCGCGCACCGGGCGGATATCGACCTGGCTGCCCGGCAGGAAGGCGACGGCGCCCGACAGGTCGACGGTGAAGCCGCCCTTGACGCGGCCGAAGATCACGCCCTCGACGCGCGCCTGCTTGGCGAACTCGGTTTCCAGCTTGTCCCACGCCGCCTCGCGCCGCGCGCGGTCGCGCGACAGCATCGCCTCGCCATGCATGTTCTCGACGCGGTCGACATAGACCTCAACCTCGTCGCCGACCTTCAGCTCGGCCTTCTGCCCCGGCGCGGCGAACTCGCGCAACGGCACGCGGCCCTCGGACTTGAGGCCGACGTCGATCACGGCGAGATCGTTCTCGATCGCGGTGACGGTGCCATGCACCACGCGGCCCTCGAAGCTGTCGGCGCCGCCGAACATCTCATCGAGCATCGCCGCGAAATCGTCACGGGTGGGAAGGGCTTGGGTCGCCATAAAACTCGGGTCGTCCTCAGTCGCTGTTGCCGGCCGGCCGGTTGGTTCCGGCGGTCTTCAAGCCGATGCCGCCGCGACCGCCTCCTGCGGGCACGGCATCCAGACGAACGGGGAAGGGGAGGGCTTGCCGATACGCAACGGGCGCGACCGGGACGGACCCGTCGCGCCTTCCTCCGCGAGCACCGCCCGCCGGACCCTGTGTCCATAGCGCACGGGCGTGGGGGCGGCAAGTCACCGGGACGGCGGCACGCCGCCGCCCGACGCGTCACGCCCGTTCAGCTTTCCATCGCTTGGGCGAGCAAGGATGTCGCGTCGAGCCCGTGCGCGGCGAGGCGTGCGTCCGTCGCTTGATAGAGCAGCGATTTCCGGTCATGGCAAGGATTGCCAAATCTGCTGGTGCACGGAGACAGGCCATGGCCACGATGAACATCTCGCTCCCCGACCAGATGAAGGCCTGGGTGGAAGCGCAGGCGGCGGACGGCCGCTATGCGAATTCGAGCGACTATGTGCGCGACCTGATCCGCCGCGATCAGGTGCGGGCCGAGAAGATCGCGGCGATGCAGAGACTGGTCGACGAGGCGCGGGCAAGCGGCGTCAGCGAGCGTTCGTTCGACGAAATCGTCGAAGATGCGCGTCAGCAATATGCCGCGCGACGTGCGGCCGCTTGAGGTACACGCTCGCTGCGCGTGCGGATCATGAGCTGAGCGCGCTCTACCAGGAAAGTGCGGAGCGCTTCGGCCTTCAACAAGCCGATCGATACGTCGCCAACCTGCGCGACGTTTGCGCATTCATCGCAGAGTTTCCCCTGGCCGCTCGCGAACGGGATGAGATCGTTCCGCCCGTTCGAGCGCGCCGACAGGTCGCGCACCTGATCATCTACGAGGTCATCGGTGACGAGGTCAGGATCCTGCGGTTCGCGCATGCGCGATCCGATTGGATCAGCGATCCCCACTAGGCCCGACCCGCTCCTCCACCAGCGCGATCGCCTTCTGCACGCTCATCTCGATCGACAGGAAGCTCGTGTCGAGCAGCGCTGCGTCGGCAGCGCGGACCAGGGGGGCGGCGGAGCGGCTGCTGTCGCGCTCGTCGCGGGCGCGAATGTCGGCCAGCACCTTGTCGAACGACAGGGTGGAGCCGTGCGCCTGCAGCTCGGTATGCCGGCGCCGCGCACGGATGCGGGGCGTCGCCTTGACGAACAGCTTCGCGTCCGCGTCCGGCGCGATCACCGTGCCGATGTCGCGCCCGTCCAGCACCGCGCCGCCCGGCTGACGCGCGAACCGCTGCTGGCGGCGCAGCAGCGCGGCGCGGACCAGCGGATGCGCCGACACGATCGAGGCGAGCTGGCCGATCTCGTCGGTGCGCAGCACCGGATCGGCGAGCGTCAGCTCGTCGAAGTCGCACGCGGCCACCGCGTCCGCCTCGCGCGCTGGATCAAGGTCCAGCCGCCGCACGGTGGCCGCGACCGCGCGATAAAGCAGGCCGGTGTCGAGATGGGGCAGCCGGTAATGCCGCGCGAGCGCCTTGGCGATCGTGCCCTTGCCCGACGCGGCGGGTCCGTCGACGGCGATGATCATGCCTGCGCTCGCCCGGTCAGCTCGGCCAGCGTGTCGAGGAAAGTCGGGTAGCTGGTCGCGATCGGGCCGGCATCATCGATCGAAAGGGGGCGGCGCGCATGCAGCCCGGCCACCGCCATGCTCATCGCGATCCGGTGATCGAGCCGCGTCGCCACCCGGCCGCCGCCCGGCAGCG
>NZ_CAHJWX010000253.1 GCF_903643065.1 Sphingomonas bacterium
CAGCGCCAGCGCGATCAGCGTCGCGGCGGCGGTGGTCGCGATCGCCTCGGCAAGGAACTGCCCGGCCAGCGCGCGGCGGGTGCCGCCCATTACCTTGCGCAGCGCGACCTCGCGCGCGCGCAGCCCGGCGCGCGCCGTCGCGAGATTGACGTAGTTGGCGACCGCGATGAGCAGCGCCAGCAGCCCCACCGTCCCGAGCGCCGCGACCACCGCCCGGTCGCGCGGCTCGGCCAGGTGGAGCGACGCGAGCGGTGCCAGCGTCTCGGTCAGCTTGAGCTTGTCGGACGGCCCCTCGAAGTGAGGGTCGGGATGGCGCGCGTCGAACGCCGGGAGCTGAGCGGCGCGTGTCGCCGCTGCCGCCGGCTTGTCAAAGCGCAGGAAGGTGACCAGGCCGGCGCCGCGCTGGCTGAAGAGCTGCGCGTCGGGACGCAGTTGCACGAAGATGTCGTTGCGATGGGTAAACGCCACCGGCAGGTCGCGGATCAGCGCGCCGACGCGAAACAGCCGGGGCTTGCCGTCCAGCGTCACCGCCAACGTCCGCCCGAGCGGCGAGCGGGTGCCCAGATAGGTGTGCGCGATCCGCTCGGTCACCACCGCGCCGTCGGGCGTGCGCAGCGTCGCGGCCGGGTCGCCGGCCAGCACCGGTAGTGAAAACAGTGCGAAGTAATCCGGATCGACCTGTCCCAGCTTCTCGATCGCGCTGCCCCGGCCCGCCTGCACGGCGACGTCGCCACTGAGCAGGCGGGTTCCCACCGTGCCCGGATAGTCGGCGCGCAGGTTCGCCAGCATGTCGACCCGGGAGGGAATGCTGACGCGCGCCACGCCGGCGAACTGCATCGTCCGCTGCACCACCCACAGCCGGTCCCAGCCCGGCAGCACGCGATCGTAGCCGGTCTCGAACTCGACGAAGAGGAACAGCACCAGGAACACCGCGATGCCCAGCGCCAGCCCGCCGATGTTGAGCACGGCATGAAGCCGGTGGCGGGTCAACGAGCGATGGAGCGTGAGGAGCGTGTCGTTCACCGCGGTCTCCTACTCGTGGCGCAGCGCGCGCGCGGGCTCGGCGCGGGCGACGCGCCAGGCCTGGCCGGTGACGGTGAGCGCGGCGATCAGCACCGCCACCAGGCTCGCGCCGGCGAAGAACAGCGGCGACAGCGCGACCCGGTCGTCGAAGCCCGACAGCCATCGCCGCATCGCGACGAACGCGATCGGCCAGGCGAGCAGGTTGGCGAGGAGTACCGGGCGCAGAAATTGGCCGACGAGCAACTTGAGGACGTCACCGGTCGATGCGCCCAGCGTCTTCCTGATGCCGATCTCCTTGACGCGCCGCGCGGTGTCAAAGGCGGCGAGGCCATACAGCCCGATACACCCGATCGCCACCGCCAGCACCGCGCCGATCGTGAACAGCCGCGAGCGTTGCGCGTCCGCCTTGTAGTAGCGGTCGAACAAATTCTCCTCGACCGAGCGCGCCTCGAACGGGACGCCCGGCACGGCGCGCTTCCACGCCGCTTCCAGCGCGGCCATCATCGTCCTGGCGTCGACGCCGCTATAGCGTACCGCGCCATAGGGCGAGAGGACGTCGACCGTGTTGTAGGTGTAGGCGACCGGATCGACCGGATCGCGCGGGCTGCGGAACCGGATGTCGTCGACCACGCCGATGATCGTCGAGGTCCGGGCGTCATTGCTGATCGGCTGTCCGAGCGCCGCCCGTGGCGAGGCGAAGCCGAGCGCGGTCACCGCCTTGCGATTGATGACCACGTTGCTGCCGAGCCGCTTGCGCGCCTCGGCCGACATCAGGCCCCGGTCGTCGGCGTGCGCGGCATCGAACAGGCGGCCGGCGATCAGCCGTGCGCCATAGACGGCGAAATAATCGCGGCCGGTCCCTACATCCATCAGCGACACTTTCGGGCCGGTCGCGCCCGGCCGGTGATAGCCCGAAAAGTTGGTCGTGGACTGGTCGCCCGGCGCGTTGTTGGCGACGGTGACGCCGGTGACATGCGACACCCGGGCAAGGCCGCGCAGGATCGCGGCGCGTTGCGCGTCGTCGATGCCGCCGGCGAACATCGACCGCACGATCACCAGCCCGTCGCGGCGGAAGCCCAGATCGGCGGCGCGGACGTGCGCGGTCTGCGTCAGCATCGTCGCCGTGGCGATCGCAAAGGCGATGGCGATGGCGAACTGGACCACCACCAGTGCGCCGCGCAGTCGCGCGCCGGCCCGTCCGCCACCCGGCGCGCGGGTGGAGGCGAGCACGGCGGCTGGGCGGAAACCGGAGAGGACGAAGGCCGGGTAGAGGCCGGCGACCAGCCCGATCGCCAGCACCAGCGCCGCGAGCGGCGGCACGATGCCGTCCGCGCCCAGATAGCGGATCGCCAGCGTCGTGCCGCCGAGCGCGTTGACGAACGGCAGCGCGATCTCGGCCAGCGCCAGCCCGATCAGCGCCGCGAGCGCGACGGTTGCGAGCGCCTCGCCCAGGAACTGACCCACCAGCGCGAAGCGCGTGCCGCCGAGCACCTTGCGCATCGCGACCTCGCGCGCCCGCAGACCGGCGCGCGCCGTCGCCAGATTGACGTAGTTGACGATCGCGATCAGCAGCGTCAGCAGCCCGACGATGCCGAGCGTCGCCACCACGGCGCGGTCGCCGGGCGTGTAGAGGTGCATGCCGGTCAGCGGCCGTAGCGACAAGAAATACTCGCCTTTCTTGATGTTGTTGCTCGAATAGGCGTGGCGGTCGAGGAAGCCGGGCAGCTGCGCCTCGAACGCGCGCGCCGCGCCCGCGTCGGGGAAACGCAGCAGGGTGGTCAGCGACGTGCTGCCCCAATGATCCCACCACTCGTTGCCGAACCGCGCGGGCACCAGCTGCGCAAACATGTCGTCCTTGAACGTCACGTTGTCGGGCATGTCGCGCAGCACGGCGCCGACGCGATAGGTATAGTCCACGCCATCGATCGAGATCCGCAGCGTCTGCCCGATCGCCGGCTGGCTGCCGAAATACTTGCGTGCGGTCTTCTGGGTGACGACGAGGCCGTTCGGATCGGCCAGCGTCGCGGTCGGATCGCCCTCGATTGCAGGAAAGCGCATCAGCGACAGGTAGTTCGGGCCGACCGTCGCGAGCACCTCGGCGGTCGCCTGCGCGCCTTGGCGAACGGTGGCGGTCATCTGGACATATCGCGTGCCGACGAGCTGCGGATAGTCCGCGCGCAGGATGTTGAGTTCGTTGCCCATCGTCTGCGGGTTGGTGTCGGGCGGATAGCCCGGCATGACATAGCGTTCCTCCACCACCCACAGCTTGTCTTGGTCGGGCAGCACGCGATCGAACCCGGTCTCGAAGCGCACGAACAGGAACAGGACGATGAACGTGGCGATGCCGAGCGCGAGGCCGCCGATGTTGAGCAGCGCGAACAGCCGGTGGCGGGTCAGCGAGCGGTAGAGCGAGGTCAGCATCTCAGGCCGCCCGGCGCGCGGAGGAGAGGATGCGCCCGTCGAGCATGTGCACCGTGCGCTTGGCGACATCGGCGTGCGCGGGCGAGTGCGTCACCATGATGATGGTGGCGCCGTCGCCGTTGAGCTGGCTCAGCATGTCCATCACCTGCGCGCCGTTCTCGGTATCGAGGTTGCCGGTCGGCTCGTCGGCGAGGATCAGGCGCGGCTCGCCGACGATCGCGCGCGCGATGGCGGCGCGCTGCTGCTGCCCGCCCGACAGCTGGTGGGGGTGATGACCGCGCCGATGCGCGATGCCGACGCGGTCCATCGCGGCGGCGACGCGGTCCTTCTTCTCCTTGCCCGGCATCGCGCGATAGGCGAGGCCGAGCGCCACGTTCTCCGCGATCGTCAGCTCGTCGATCAGGTTGAAGCTCTGGAACACGAAGCCCAGCCGGTCGCGCCGCAACCGCGCCAGCTCGGCCTCGGGCGCGGCGGCGATGTCGGCGCCCTCGAACAGGTATTTGCCCCCCGTCGGCCGGTCTATCGTGCCCAGCACGTTGAGCAGCGTCGACTTGCCGCAGCCCGACGGGCCCATGATCGCGACGAACTCGCCCGCGTCGACCAACAGGTCGATGTCGGCCAGCGCGGTCGTCTCGACCTCGTCGGAGGCATAGGTGCGGCTGACGTCGTGGAGCTGGATCATGGCGGGTCCTATCGCAGGAGAAGGGTGTGGTAGGGGGCGTAGGTGCCGAGCGCGGTGGTGACGATGCGCTCGCCCGGGGCGAGGCCGGCGGTGACCTCCACCTGATCGGGGTTGCGCCGCCCGGTGGTGATCGCGCGGC
>NZ_CAHJWX010000254.1 GCF_903643065.1 Sphingomonas bacterium
GCGCGCGCATGTCGAGGCGCGGTTCAGCTGGCGACGGACGTTCGACCCGCTGTTCGACGACATTTATCCGGGGGCGCGCGCGAGGACTCGGCTCAGGCGCCGGGTGCGGGTGGACCGGCCCGCGCTCGCCGCGGCCGGCCCACCCGTCTGAAGCGTGGAAAAAGACCTCCGCGCGTTCGGCGACGTGGGAGGTGCAGGTCCGGGGCCAATCGACGCGAGGCAAGGCCGGCGGCGGATCACGCTGGTTAATGGGGTCGGGGCGGGCAGGGCGGCTGTAAAGCGGGTCGACGCCCAGGGGCACCGCTGGTCTACAAGCCCAGGCACGGGCCGATGATGGCGCCCGGGACCTGCTCCGTCACCAAGCCTCGCGCGCCCCACCTCTCCGCCCCGGAGAGCGGTTGCCAATCGCCACCCGACCGGCCATGCCGCCGTCCATGCCAGAGGCTCCCGCCGGCACGCTCATCCTCCTCGAACCGCTGGTGACGCGGCTACTCGCGCCCAATCCGTCGCCGTTCACCCATACGGGCACGCAGACGCATCTGGTGGGGACGACCGACCTCGCCGTCATCGATCCCGGCCCGGACGATCCCACGCACCTCGGCGCGTTGCTCGCCGCGATCGCCGGCCGGCCCGTCACCGCGATCGTCATCACCCACCACCATCGCGATCATAGCCCCTGCAGCCGCCCGCTCGCCGCCGCGACCCGCGCGCCGATCATCGGCGCCGCGCCGGTGTTCGTCGATGACGGCAGCCCGCGCGCCGACGCCGCCTTCGACATCGACTATGCGCCGGACCGCGTGCTCGCCGATGGCGAGGCGGTGACGGGCGAGGGCTGGACCTTGCGCGCGCTGGCGACCCCCGGCCACACCTCCAATCACCTCGCCTTTGCCCTGCCCGAGACGGGCGCGCTGTTCTCGGGCGATCATGTCATGGGCTGGTCCACCTCGATCGTCTCGCCTCCCGATGGCGACATGGCGGCGTATATGGCGTCGCTGGAGAAGCTGATCGGGCGCGAGGACCGGGTCTATTATCCCGGCCATGGCGCCCTGATCGACAAGCCCGCCCGCCTCGTGCGCGGGCTGCTGGGCCATCGCAAGCAGCGCGAAGGACAGATCCTGCGTCTGCTCGGCGATGCGCCATCCGCGATCCCGGCGATGACCGCGCGCATGTATACCGGCCTCGATCCGCGCCTGCTGCCCGCCGCCGAGCGCTCGGTGCTCGCGCACCTCATCGATCTGGAGCGGCGCGGGATGATCGCGCGGACGGGCGAACGCTGGCGCGGGTTGCACGCCGACCCTAAATGAGGGCGATGACCGCGATCAATCTCAACCTCACCGGCGTCGATCTTCGTGGCGAGATCGACCGCCTCCGCCGCGAGCGCAACGCGGTGATCCTCGCGCATTACTACCAGAAGCCCGAGCTGCAGGACCTGGCGGATTATGTCGGCGACAGCCTCGACCTGTCGCGCCGCGCGGCGGCGACGGACGCGGACGTGATCGCCTTTTGCGGCGTGCGCTTCATGGCGGAAACGGCGAAGATCCTGTCGCCGGACAAGGTGGTGGTGCTGCCCGACATGGACGCCGGCTGCAGCCTGGAGGATTCGTGCCCGCCCGACCAATTTGCCGCCTTCCGCCGCCAGCATCCCGACGCGATCGCGCTGACCTACATCAACTGCTCGACCGAGGTGAAGGCGCTCAGCGACATCATCGTCACCTCCTCGTCCGCCGAGACGATCCTGGCGCAGATCCCCGCGTCGCGGCCGATCATCTTCGGGCCCGACCGCAACCTGGGCGGCTATCTCCAGCGCAAGACCGGGCGCGAGCTGATTCTGTGGCCGGGCGTGTGCATCGTCCACGAGGCGTTCAGCGAGACGGAGCTGCTCAAGCTCAAGGCGCTCCATCCCGGCGCGCCCGTCGCGGCGCATCCGGAATGCCCGGCCGTGATCCTCGACCACGCCGATTACGTCGGCTCGACGCGCGGCATCCTGGAGTTCGCGCGGGCGATGCCGGGCGATACGCTGATCGTCGCCACCGAGCCGCACATCATCCACCAGATGGAAAAGGCGATGCCTGCCAAGCGCTTCATCGGCGCGCCGGGGGCGGACGGGAACTGCAATTGCAACATCTGCCCGTACATGGCGCTCAACACGATGGAGAAACTCTACGTCGCGCTGCGCGACCTGACGCCGCGCATCGAGATCGAGGAAGGCTTGCGGCTGCGCGCCAAGCAGAGCCTCGACGCGATGCTGGCGATGGCGAGCGCCACGGTGGGGCAGGGCGATGTGGGTTCGGCGCGAGTGACCGGCGACTGACGAGGCCGGCTTGGCATCGCCCAAGTTTTTCTCCTGATCGCCGGTCGCGGCAGGACGCTAGCGGGCGGCGGCACCCGCCAGACGCGGAGTCGCACCGATCCTGGAGTTCGTTCAATGAAGATCACCGCCCTCCTGCCGCTCGCCGCCGCCGTCGCGCTGGGCCTGTCCGCCTGCGCCAAGCATGACGACGCGACCGCCGCCAGCGACGTGACGCTCAACGCCGGCGACAGCCTCGACGCCAATGCCGGCGGCTCCGCCGACCTGAACAGCGAGGCGGTGGCGCCGGACGACACGAGCGGTAATCTGTCCACCGGCGCCGGCGACCCGCTCGGCAACGACACCGCCGTCGACAACACCGCCACCGCCGGCAACACGCTCTGACCGACAAGCTGGCGCGGACCGGGTGTGGCGACACCGCCGGCCCGCTACCCGCCAGCGGCTGATTGCCACGAACGCTAGGTGAAGCTCCCTATGCGCCCCTCCGGCCCGGCCTTGCGCCGGGCCGCTTTGCGTGGCGCCCGTCCGGCGACCGTCGAGGCCGGGAATGGCCTGCGTTGGACGATCGACCATGCATCGGCCTCACGCTGGCGCCGCGCGACGCGCTCGGCTAGCGGCCGCGCATGGACCTGCCCGGCTTCGATCTCGACCGTTTCGTCGCCGCGACGCTGGCGGAGGATCTGGGGGCGGCGGGCGACATCACCTCCGCCGCCGTGATCCCGGGCGACGCGCGCTTCACCGGCGTCATGGCCAGCCGCGACGCGATCACCGTCGCGGGGTTGCCGATCGCGGCGGCGTTCTTCCGCGCGCTCGACCCGGCGGTGACGATCGAACGGCTGGTCGAGGACGGCGCGCGGGTCGCCCCCGGCACCGAGCTGTTACGCGTGGCTGGCCTCGGCCGCGCGCTGCTCGCCGCCGAGCGCTCGGCGCTCAACGTGGTGCAGCACCTGTCGGGCATCGCGACGCTGACCCGCGCCCATGCCGATCGGCTGCTCGGAACGGGCGCGACGCTGCTCGACACCCGCAAGACGCTGCCCGGGCTGCGCGTGCTGGAGAAATACGCGACGCGGATGGGCGGCGCGACCAATCACCGCATGGGGTTGTGGGACGCGGCGATGATCAAGGACAATCACGTCGCGGTCGCGGGCGGGGTGGCGGAGGCGGTGCGTCGCGCGGTCGCGGCCGGGATCGGGCAGGTGATCGTCGAGGTCGATCGGGTGGACCAGATCGAGCCCGCGCTCGCCGCGGGCGCCACGCGCCTGCTGCTCGACAACATGGACCCGCCCACCTTGCGCGGCGCGGTGACGCTGGTCGGCGGGCGCGTGCCGACGGAGGCATCGGGCGGCGTGACGCTGGCGACGATCCGCGCGATCGGCGAGACCGGCGTCACCTTCGTCAGCGTCGGCCGGCTCACCCAGTCGGCGCCGGCAGCCGATATCGGACTGGACTTCACCGCCACCTGACGGGCAGGATGGGCGTCGCCTAACCGGAGTGTCCGCCTTGCCCCGTCCCGCCGCCATCACCTTGTTCGACCGGCTCTATCTCCTCTCGATCCTGGTCTATGTCGTCAATGCCGCGTTCTCCTGGGGCAAGATGCAGGCCGTGATGCTGGAACAGCCGGCGGTTCAGGCGAACCCGGCGATGGGTCCGGTGATCACGGGCGCCGCGATCGGCTGGCTCGTCGTGGTGGTGCTCGTGTCCGTGCTGTTCTGGTGGCTGGTCTCGCGCGCGCGGAGCCAGGCGGGCAAATGGCTGGTGCTCGTGACGGAAGCGGTGGGGGTGCTGATCGGACTGTGGGCGCTGGTCCAGCTCGCGCGCGGGGTGTCGCCCAACGCCCCGGGCACCGCGATCGGCTTGGTATCGACCGTGCTCGCCGCCGCGGCGGGCGCGATGCTGCTGCGGGCGGACGCGCAGCCCTGGTTCGCCGGCGACGCGGAGCGGCTGGCGTG
>NZ_CAHJWX010000255.1 GCF_903643065.1 Sphingomonas bacterium
CGAGCGCCACCGCCTCGGCCAGCGCGCCGTCCGCGCCGCCGACCAGCACGGCGTCGAACCCCGCGGGGTCGCCCCAGCTCACGCCCCGCTCCTCAAGCCAGCGCCTTGTTGATCTCTTCCACCATCTTCTTGGCGTCGGCGAGCAGCATCATCGTGTTGTCGGCATAGAACACGTCGTTGTCGACGCCCGCATAGCCGACGCCGCCCATCGAGCGCTTGATGAACAGCACGGTCTTGGCGCGCCCGACGTCGAACACGGGCATGCCATAGATCGGCGACGCCTTGTCGGTCTTGGCGGCGGGGTTCACTACGTCGTTGGCGCCGATGATGAACGCCACGTCGGTCTGCGCGAACTCGGCGTTGATGTCCTCCAGCTCGAACACCTCGTCATAGGGCACGTTGGCCTCGGCGAGCAGCACGTTCATGTGGCCGGGCATGCGGCCGGCGACGGGATGGATCGCGTATTTGACGCGGACGCCATGCTCCTTGAGCTGGTCGCCCATCTCGCGCAGTGCGTGCTGCGCCTGCGCGACCGCCATGCCGTAGCCGGGCACGATGATGACCTGCTCCGCCTGTCCCATCAGGAACGCGGCGTCCTCGGCCGAGCCGCGCTTCCACGGCCGGTCGACCACCGCCGCGCCGCCCACCGACGCGGTCGCGCCGAAGCCGCCGGCGATGACGCTGATGAAGCTGCGGTTCATCGCGCGGCACATGATGTAAGACAGGATCGCGCCCGACGAGCCGACCAGCGCGCCCGTCACGATCATCGCGGTGTTGCCGAGCGTGAACCCCATCGCGGCCGCCGCCCAGCCCGAATAGCTGTTGAGCATCGACACCACGACCGGCATGTCCGCGCCGCCGATCGGGACGATGAGCAGGAAGCCGATCGCGAAGGACAGGCCGGCGATCGTCCAGAAGATCGCGGGCGCCTGATCGCGCGTGAACAGCGCGACGAGCAGCAGGATCGCGGCGATCAGCGCGAGGTTGATCGCGTGGCGGCCGGGCAGCAGGATCGGCTTGCCGCCCATCGTGCCGTTGAGCTTGAGGAACGCGATGACCGAGCCGCTGAACGTGATCGCGCCGATCGCGATGCCCAGCGCCATCTCGACGCGGCTTTCGGGGCGGATCACCGCGAAGGGCTGGCCGATCATCGGCACGACGAGATCGGCGATGCCGAACGCCTGCGGGTTGAGGTACGCCGCCGCCGCGACGAGCACGGCGGCGAGGCCGACGAGGGAGTGAAACGCCGCGACGAGCTGCGGCATCGCGGTCATCGCGATGCGGCGCGCGGTGACGAGGCCGATCGCAGCGCCGAGCGCGATGGCGGCGAGGATTTCGAGAGTGCCGTTTGCGCTAGGACCGGACACGACCGCGTAGCTGTTCGACAAGGCCGTGTTGGGTAACGACAAGTGCGCTGTGTCGTTGTGAAAGCGAGGAATGTGTGTCGCCAGCGTCGTCCCGACCGCGATCAGCATTCCCGCCATGCCGAAGCGGTTGCCCCGCCGGCTCGTGGCGGGGCTCGACAGCCCGCGCAGCGCGAGGATGAACAGCACGCCCGCGACGAGATACGCGAGCGCGACGAGGGGGGCGGTGTCGCTCATCTCCCCTCCCCTTCAGGGGAGGGGTTGGGGGTGGGGCCTCTCAACGGGAACCGGCGTATGGGGCTACGCCCCACCCCCACCCAGTTCCGGGTAAACAGCGCCCCGCGCTGTTTAGGCCATGCCGGGGGCATGGCCGACCCGGAACTCCTGAAGGGGAGGGGCTTGCCTTGCACCGCCATCACCGCCCCTTCGCCTTGTACATCGCCAGCATCCGCGCGGTGACCGCGAAGCCGCCGAAGATGTTGATGCTGGCGAGCGTCACCGCGCCCAGCCCCAGCCATTTCGACGCGGCCGAGCCGGCGGCGGCGCCCGCGATCAGCGCGCCGACGATGATGACGGAGCTGATCGCGTTGGTCACCGCCATCAACGGCGTGTGCAGCGCCGGCGTGACGCTCCACACGACGTAATAGCCGACGAAGCAGGCGAGCACGAAGATCGAGAGGATGGAGACGAAGGTCATGCGGGCCGTCCTAGTGGAAACCGTTCTGGCCGACCTGCGACACGCTGAACACCCCGGTCGGGAACGGCGCCTTCACCACCAGCGTCACGCCGTCCGGCGCGTCCTGCGTCACTACCAGCACGGCGCCGTCCAGCCGCACGGTGCCGGTCTGCGCCAGCTTGCCCTTGCCGTCGTCCTCGCGCGGCCAGGCATGGATCAGCGTGCCGACGTCCTTGCCCTGCCCGAAGGCATTGACGAACACCGGGTGCCCGCCCAGCGCGGCGTGGCCGTCATAGCGGATCGCGAGGAAATATTCGGTCGGCATCGTCGCCGGATTGCCGACGGTGTAGCCGACCGGCTGCTTGAGCGCGTGCAGCGCCTTGGGCAGGTGGCCGTTGACCGACGGCAGGCCCTGGACCAGACCGCCGCTGTAGCGCACGAACTCCTCGAAGCGCCCGTCGCTATCCGTGTCGCGCAGGCAGATGCGGCTGTCCCCGCCCTTGAACCCCATCCAGAAATTGCCGAGCCCCGTCCGTGGCCGCTCGCCGAAGACGCAGGCGATATAGCCCCGACCCATCAGGCGCATCAGCGGCGTGCCCGCCGGCACCAGCGGCTTGCCGTCCGCGTCGAGCGCATCGGCATCGGTGGTGACCGTGCCGATCGGCAACAGGCGCTGCTTGAGCGCGAACCCGCCCTTGGCGACCGTCACCGGTGCGGTCGAGGGCAGGATCGGCACCACCACCCAGCCGGAGCGGACCTCGCGGGCGCGCTTCTCCGCATCGTCCCCGTGCGCGGCGGCGGGGACCGCGAACGCGACCATCGCCGCGAGCCACAGCCGGCGCGAGCCCATCACGCGGCGGCTCGCCGGTCGTGACGCGGCTCGGGAACGGGACGTCCCATCTCGTGGGCCGCCTCCATCCAGCAACCGATCGCATCATAGGCGTTGCGCAGCGCCTCCTCGGGGGTCTCGCCATCCGAGAAGCAGCCCGGCAGTTCCGGCACGAGCGCGATGAAGCCTCCACCATCCTCGATGGAGAGCGGCCGGACATCGACCTCGTAATCCTGTGGGCTCACGCGCTTGCCTCCCGTACGGCGTCAATGAAGCGAACCAGCGCCCGAATGTAAACGGGCTTGATCGGACGATGGGCCGGCACCACCAGGATCTCGTTCACCAGCGGATGCTTGACCTTGTAATGCGACCCCTTGCGCGGCGGCGTGCACAAGGCGCCATGGTTTCGGCAAAGCTGCTCGACATCGGCCATCCGCCAGTCGCGCGGGTTCGCCCGCATGCGGGCCAGCAGGTCATCCGCCACCCACCAGCCTCGGATGCACCACCGCGCCGCCCCTGGTCAGCCGGATCGCGTCGCCGATCTCGGCGTCGAGCACCGGGCGGCCCGCGGCCTTGTCCCAGAAAATGGTGAGGAGGTTGAGCAGGTTGCGGGCGTAGAGCGCGCTCGCGTCCGCCGCGAGGCGGCTGGGCATGTTACGGTGGCCGACGATGCGGACGCCGTGGCGGGTCACCACCTCGCCCGCGACCGCGCCCTCGACATTGCCGCCCTGTTCCACCGCGAGGTCCACCACCACCGAGCCGGGGCGCATCGTCGCGAGCTGCGCATCGGTCACCAGCCGCGGCGCCGGCCGCCCGGGGATCAGCGCGGTGGTGACGACGATGTCCTGTTTCGCGATGTGCGCCGACACCAGCGCCGCCTGCGCCGCCTGATATTCGGCGCTCGTCTCGCCGGCATAGCCGCCCGCGCCCTCGCCCTCGATCCCCGCCACGCCCTCGACGAACACCGGCTTCGCGCCCAGCGAGGCGATCTGCTCGCGCGTGGCGCTCCGCACGTCCGTCGCCGAGACCTGCGCGCCCAGCCGCCGCGCGGTGGCGATCGCCTGGAGCCCCGCGACGCCAACGCCCATCACGAACACGCGCGCCGCCGACACGGTGCCCGCCGCCGTCATCATCATCGGAAAGGCGCGGCCGTACTCGGCCGCCGCGTCCAGCACCGCCTTGTAGCCCGCCAGGTTGGATTGCGACGACAGGATGTCCATCGATTGCGCGCGGGTGATACGCGGCATCCATTCCATCGCCAGCGCCTCCAGCCCGGCGGCGGCATAAGCGCGCACGCGGTCGCCTTGGCCCACCGGATCGAGCGCGCCGACCAGCCACGCGCCGGCGGCGACGCCGGTGAGCGCGGCCAGGTCCGGCC
>NZ_CAHJWX010000256.1 GCF_903643065.1 Sphingomonas bacterium
GTTGCTGGCGTTCGGCGTCGGCGCGGGTCGGGTGCCGCCGTTCGTGTCCGCCGGCCTGGCGCTGCTCGCCGGCCTCACCAGCCTCGCTCGCCTCCGCCCGTCGGTGCGCGAGCCGAGCCTGACCGAGACGCGCGACGACATGCCGGTGCTGCGCCACACCCGGTAACGGAACGCCGCCCGAGGCCGGGCCGTTGTCGCTTCGCAACTGCCTTCGGAGCTTCCCATGCCCTATATCAAGACGCGCGACGGTACCGACCTGTACGTCAAGGATTGGGGCCAGGGGCGCCCGGTCGTCCTCCTCCACGGCTGGCCGCTGTCGTCGGACATGTGGGATCCGCAGGCGATGGCGCTCGCCGACGCGGGCTTCCGCGCGATCGCCTATGACCGGCGCGGGTTCGGCCGCTCGGGTCAGCCGTGGAGCGGTTACGATTACGACACGCTCGCCGACGATCTGGCGGACGTGATCGAGGCGTCGGGCGCCACCGACGCGACGATCGTCGGCTTCTCGATGGGCGGCGGCGAGGTCGCGCGCTACATGAGCCGGCACGGCGGCAAGAACGTCGTCGGCGCCGCGCTCGTCTCGTCCGTCACGCCTTATATGCTTCAGACCGACGACAATCCGCACGGCGTACCGCAGTCGACGTTCGACCAGATCACCGATGGCATCAAGCAGGACCGCTACAAGTTCTTCCGCGACACCTTCATCCCGCAGTTCTTCGGCGTCGGCTATATCAGCCGCCCGGTCAGCGACGACGTGATGGACTGGTCCGCGGCGGTCGCGGCGCAGGCCAGCCTCAAGGCGACGCTCGCCTGCGCGCAGTCGTTCGGCCACACCGATTTCCGCCCGGACCTGGCGGCGTTCCGCGTGCCGACGCTGATCATCCACGGCACCAGCGACGCGACGGTGCCGATCGATGCATCCGCCCGCGCCACGGCGAAGGGCATCGCCGGTTCGCAGCTGGTCGAATATGACGGCGAGCCGCACGGGCTCAACGTGACCGCCAGCGACCGGCTGACCAAGGACCTGCTGACATTCCTGGGTCGCTGACCGCCGGCTCGCCATCCCGGCAAGGGATGGTGATGCTAGAGTTTCTCCTGTTCAGACTGAACCCTGACCCGTTCGTGTCGAGCGAAGGCTCTCCCGAGCCTCGACGAGGGGTAGAGACACCGTACCAGTCTCGGTCCCTCGACTTCGCTCGGGACGAACGGATGGTAGCATCTGATCAGGACAGGCTTCAGCGCAACGGCACCACCATTTCGTCCGGGCGTACGACGTTGAGCTGCTTGCGGGTCATCTCGTCCACCATGTCCGGGTTGGCATGGTCCGGATCGAGCAGCGCCACGCGGTTGCGCAATACCGCGCGGCGCTGGTCGAGCGCAGCATAGACCCGCTCGCGCCGCGCGAGCTGGCGCTGGTAGTCGCCATAGGCGAACAACCCGTTCGCCCCGAACACGGCATAGGCGCCGAAGAAGCCGACCAGCATGACCGCCAGCGCCGGCAGCGCCGCGCGACCCAGCGTGCGGCGCAGGTTCGAGCTCTTCTTCGTGCCGCGCACCGCCGCCCTCCTCATGCCCGCTTGAGCACGCCGCGCCCGGCGAAGCGCGCCGCCGCGCCCAGCTCCTCCTCGATACGGATCAGCTGATTGTACTTGGCGAGCCGGTCCGATCGCGCGAGCGAGCCGGTCTTGATCTGCCCGCAATTAGTCGCGACCGCCAGGTCGGCGATCGTGGTGTCCTCCGTCTCGCCCGACCGATGGCTCATCACGGCGGTATAGCCGGCGCGGTGCGCGGTCGACACCGCCTCCAGCGTCTCGGTCAGCGTGCCGATCTGGTTGACCTTGACCAGGATCGAGTTGCCGACGCCCTTGTCGATCCCCTCGCGCAGCCGCGCCGGGTTGGTGACGAACAGGTCGTCCCCGACCAGCTGGACGGTGGCGCCCAGCCGGTCGGTCAGCGCGCGCCAGCCCGCCCAATCGTCCTCCGCCATCCCGTCCTCGATCGAGAAGATCGGATAGCGCGCGACAAGGTCGGCATAATAGTCGACCATCTCGCCCGAGCTCAGCACCTTGCCCTCGCCCGAGATATGATAGTGCCCGTCGCGGAAGAACTCGGTGGACGCCGGATCGAGCGCGATCATCACGTCGTCGCCCGGCTTGTAGCCCGCGCCCTCGATCGCGCGCATGATGAAGTCGAGCGCGTCGCCGGTGGAGGCGATGGCGGGCGCGAAACCGCCCTCGTCGCCGACCCCGGTCGCCAGCCCCTGGTCGTGCAGCATGCCCTTGAGCGTGTGGAAGATCTCGGACCCGCGCCGGACGGCCTCGACGATCGTGTCGGCGCCGACCGGCACGATCATGAACTCCTGGAAGTCGATCGGGTTGTCGGCATGCTCGCCGCCGTTGATGATGTTCATCATCGGCACCGGCAGCACGTTGGCCGACACCCCGCCGACATAGCGGTACAGCGGCAGGCCGCGCGCGTCCGCCGCCGCCTTGGCAATCGCCAGGCTCGCGCCCAGGATCGCGTTCGCGCCCAGCCGGCTCTTGTTGGCGGTGCCGTCGAGCGCGATCAGCTTGGCGTCGAGCTCCGCCTGATCCTCCGCATCCTCGCCGACCAGCGCCGGCGCGATCTCCATGTTGACCGCGTCCACCGCGCCGTCGACGCCCTTGCCGCCCCAGCGCGCCTTGTCGCCATCGCGCCGCTCGACCGCCTCGTGCGCGCCCGTCGAGGCCCCCGATGGCACGGCGGCCCGCCCGAAGCTGCCGTCCTCCAGCAGCACGTCCACCTCCACCGTCGGGTTGCCCCGGCTGTCCAGGATCGTGCGAGCGTGAATATCGATGATCGCGGTCAAAACGGGGCCCCTCGCATGAACGATGCGCGACCTCTATCGCCGGGGTCGAAGCGGGGCAATGCCGCGACGCCCGGCGGGAACATCCGCCGGGGGGACCGGGTTAGACGATCCGCACGAACAGCAAGGACCATGTTGATGGCCGATCCCGACACGCCGCACCCGGCAACCGATGCCGACCTGACCCCGCCGCCTGCCGATGCGAGCTTCGAGCCCGCCGAGCCGCTCAAGGACGCCGGTGTCGCGTTCGAGCCGGAAAGCAAGCCGGACGTCGGCGGCGTGCGCCAGCAACTGACCAGCGGAACGAGCAAGCTGGGCGGCCAGGCGGGCGACCGGGTCCGTCAGTTCGCCGACATGGGCAAGGAGCGCGCGGCGGGCGCGCTGGACCAGCTCGCGACGATGCTCACCGACGCGGCGGGGCAGGTCGATGGCAAGCTGGGCGCGCAATATGGCGGCTATGCCCGGTCGGCCGCCGACGCGGTGCAGGGCTTCTCGGCGCAGGTCCGCGAACAGGACCTGGACGAGCTGGTCGATCAGGGGCGCGAGCTGGTGCGCAAGAGCCCGGCGATCGCGATCGGCACGGCGGCGGCGATCGGCTTCGTGCTGGCGCGGCTCATCCAGTCGGGCGTCGATGCCGACCACGCCTGATCTCCAGGCGCCACGCCTCCACGCGGACGAGGGCGTCGGCGAGCTGGTGCATCGCGCCGTCGCGGACGCCCGCGCGCTCGCCGGCGCGGAAGTGGAATTGTACAAGGCGAAGTTCGGCGACAAGCTGACCGCGTGGAAGTCGGCGGCCGTGTTCTTCGTGGCGGCGGTCGTGCTCGTGCTGGCGGCGGTGATCGCGCTGCTGGTCGGGTTGATCTTCACCCTGGCGCCGCTGGTCGGCCCCGGTGGCGCGACCGCGATCGTGATCGTCGCGACCTTGCTGATCGCGGCCGTGCTCGCGTTCGTCGGCAAGGGTAAGCTGAAGTGAGCGAGGCGGACATCCGCGCGGCCGAGACGCGCGAGGCGGTGGCGCGCGCTCGGTTACAGGCGACGCTCAAGGAATTGCAGGCGCGGCTAAGTCCCAAGGCCATCGCCCGTGAAGGCGCGCGCAAGGTGGCCGACGCGGGCCAGAACGCGGCGCGTACCGGCGCCGATGTCGCGCGCCGCAATCCTGCCCCGGCGATCGGCGCGGCGGTAGCGGCGGTGCTGCTGCTCGGGCGTCATCGCATCGCGCGGCTGTTCCGCCGCGACAAACCTCTGGAACCAAAGGATCAGGTCCATGACTGACGCCCCCCGCCATGGCGCGCACCACCGCGAGCCCAAGCCCGCGCCGCCCCCCAGCGCCTATGATCGCGCATCGGACGCCGCGCGCTCGGCGATCGCGCAGGTCGACGCCAACCCGCTCGGCATC
>NZ_CAHJWX010000257.1 GCF_903643065.1 Sphingomonas bacterium
GCGCGACCTCGACGCGGGGGAGATGGCGGCCGCGTCGATCAGCGGCGACGTGCGCGCGATCCGGATCGACCTGACCGATCCCGCCACCATCGCCGCCGCCGCCGCCGCGATCGAGCAGGGCGATGACCGGTTGGACGTGCTGGTCAACAATGCCGGGATCAACGACCCGCGCGACGGCGCTCCGGGCGCGGTCGAGCCGGAGGCGGTGCGGCGCATCTTCGAGACCAATTTCTTCGGCACGCTCGCGGTCACCCAGGCGATGCTGCCGTTGCTCCGCAAGTCGCCGTCGGCGCGGATCATCAATCAGTCGAGCGACCTGGGTTCGCTGACGCGTCAGGGCGACCCGGACTGGAAATATGCCTTCATCAAGTCGCTCGGCTATTCCGCGTCGAAGGCCGCGCTCAACATGCTGACGGTGCAGCTCGCCGCCGAGTTGCGCGAGGCTGGCATCGCGGTCAATTCGACCAACCCCGGCGCGACCGCAACCGACCTCAACGGCCATCGCGGCCACCAGACCGTCGAACAGGGGGCGACTCCCGCCGTCCAGCTCGCGCTCGCCGACGAGGCGGCGTTCAGCGGCGCGTTCGTCGGCGTCGGCAAGATCGATCCGTGGTGATCAGAACTTGATGAAGCCGCTCGCCTTGTCGGGGGGTGCCACGTCCTGGTTGTTCTCGAAACAGGACTGGTCGTCCAGCAGCGCCCATTTCGGGTCGGTCTTGCGCTGCGCGATGTTGGTCATGGTGACCGGCTCGGTGAACGCTTCGTCGTCATAGAGCGTGATGCTGGTGTGAAGCACGTCGGGCGCGACCCGACGGACGGTCCATTTGACGTGCAGCTTGCCGCTGTGCGGGTCGCGGTGCGAGTCGAGCGAGGTGGTCGGCATGATCGCCACGGTGTCGACGACCAGCGTATCACCTTCCCAATGGCCGATCGAATGGCCGTTATAGCTGGGCTTCAGGTCCGCCGGATGCGGGCGGCCGTCGGTCCATACCGTGATGGGAAAGGTGCCGAATTCGTAGAAGGTGACCTGGCCGGGAGTCTGCACGATCTCGTGCGGATAGTTCATCGACGCGATCATCGTCGGCATCCCGAACGGCAGGCATTTCGAGCTGATGTCGCCGAGCTGGACGCCCTTCTTCGCCGCCGCGACCCGGTCGTCATAGATCTTCTGATAGGCGGGCGTGTAGGGCAGCGGCCAGGGCGACCAATAGCTGGGCGAGCGGCCATCGGCGGACTTGCCCGAATTCGACGCGACGCCCTGACCGGGGATGCCCAGCGCGGTCCCCATCCACAGGCCGGCGATATCCGGGGCGACCGGGTCGCCCTGATAGGAGACGCCGGCGGGAGGCCATTGCTGGCCGGCGGCCGAGGCCGTCGTGCTACCCAGGGCGACGGCGGCCAGCAGGGCCAGCCTCTTCATGTCGATCATGCCAACCATCTCCGTTCGCGCGGCCTCTGCCAGCCTTGGCGAGCCATCGCTAGGGGGTCTCGCCCAGCGTGCCCAGCGCGAACAGCTCGTGGAGGTCGAGCAGGCGCGGCGACAGGCCCTGCTCGACCGAATAGCGCAGCATCGCCGCCAGCGCCGCGCGGTTGGCGGGGACGCCATAAGGCCAGTAATCCTCGCCCATCACCGCGACGGTGCGGGCCAGGTCGTCACCGAGCCACGGCAGCGTCGCCGCGAGCGCACCGACATCGTGCATCGCCCGCATGCAGAGCCGCTTGGCTTCCTCGAAGGCCCTGGTCACCGCCAGGGGCAGCCATGGATGGCGCTCGACCAGTTCGCGGCGGACGCCGATCACGTGCATGATCGGGAACAGCCCCGTCTTGCGGAAATATGTCTCTTCCGCGGCCCGATAATCGGCGAACAGGCGCGTCACCGCCGGATCGTCGGGCTGGAAGCAGGCGGGCGCGCGGGCGGTGATCAGCGCGTCGATGTCGCCCGCCGCCAGCATCGCCGACAGGGTCCGGTCGCCGCCGATCGGCGCGACCTCGACCGCGTCGCCGAAGGTCAGCCCGAACTTCTCCTGCCGCCCCGGCTGGTCGAGCCCGCCGGTGCGCCAGCGGATCGACGAGGCGGCGACACCGTATTCGTCCGACAGCATCCCCCGCGCCCATAGCGCCGCCGTCATCTGATATTCGGGCACGCCGATCGTTTTGCCCGCCAGGTCCTCCGGCCGCGCGATGCCGCGATCGGCGCGGATGTAGATCGCCGAATGGCGGAACATGCGCGAGGGGAAGACCGGGATGGCGACATAGGCGCTGGCGATGCCGCGCGCGACCGCGAGGATGTGGCTGCTCATCGACAGCTCGGTCACGTCGAACGGTGCGTCGTCATAAGCGCGCGCGAAGATATCTTCCGCCCGCATCGTCAGCGCGCGCGCGTGGCAGCCCTCGACCTTTACCTCGCCGCTCTGCAGCGCCTGGATACGATCATAGGCCTGGCAGGCGATCGTCAGGTCGAGGTCGCTCATCGGGTCGGCCGCGCGCTCAGGCTTCGTCGACGACGGGGTTGCTCAGGACGCCGACTCCTTCCACCTCGACATCGAGCCGGTCGCCCGGCTTCATCCACAGCGGCGGGGTGCGGCGCGAGCCGACGCCGCCCGGCGTGCCGGTGGCGATCACGTCGCCCGGCCGCAGCGCCAGCCAGCGCGAGCAATAGCTGATGCATTCGGCGATGCCGAAGATCATCTGGCTGGCGCGCGCGGACTGGACCGTCTCGCCGTTGAGCCGGGTCGCGAGGCTCGCGTCGGCGACCTGCCACTCGCTCGCCGGCACGATCCAGGGGCCCATCGCGCCGGTGTGCCAGAAATTCTTGCCGGCGGTGACCGAGTGTTTCTGATACTCGCGCACGCTACCGTCCATGAAGCAGCTATAACCGCCGACATGGTCCATCGCGTCTTCGGCCGCGATGTGGCGGCCGGCGCGGCCGATCACGACCGCGATCTCGCCCTCGAAGTCGAAGGTGGCGGACGCCCTGGGCCGCACGATCGGCGCGTCGTGCCCGACGAGCGAGTCGTGGGTGCGCAGGAAGATGTTGGGGCTGGTCGACTCCTCGACCTTGATCTCGCTCAGATGGTCGCGATAGTTCATCCCGACGCAGATGATCCTGGCCAGCGGGTCGATCGGCACCGCCAGCGTCACCGACGACAGCGGCACGCGCCCGCTCGCGCTGGGCAGGTCGGCCGACGACCGTTTGGACAGGGTGAAAGGCGCGTCCTCCGCCGGACCCTCGCGCCAGTCGCCGACGAGGTGGACGGTGTCGCCGTCGAGCAGCCCCTCTGCGTTCTGGCCGTCCCGTTCGATCTTGACCAATCTCATGCCGTCACCCCCCGCCGCTGCGCGACATACGCCTCCGGATCGATCTCGCGGCCCGACGGGTTGGCCTTGAACGCGTCGGAGGACATGAAGTCGACCATCGCCTCCAGCGTCGGGAAGTTCTGCGCGGTGATCTCGACATTGTTGCCGTCGGGATCGCGATAGTAGAAGCTCGTCATCGGACCGTGATCGGCGCTGCGGTGCGGCCGCATGCCCTCGCCCAGCAGCCGGTCATGGGTGGCGCACAGCTCGTCCAGGCTGGCGGTGGTGAGCTGCATGTGGTGCAGCCCCGGCGCGCCCTTCGCCGGCTCCAGCCCGGTGCCCGGCTCCTGGAAGATGCCGATCGTCTGCACATAGGGGAAGTCGAGCGACAGGCGGAAGAAGCACATCCTGAGATCGCTCGCCCGGGTCTGGCCGCCGAGGTCGAGCGGCCTGGTGCCCGCGTCGGGGCTGTGCTCGAAAAAGGGCGGGACGCCCAGCACGGTCGTGTACCAGGCGATCATCGCCTCGATCCGCCCCGTCTTGAGGATCGTCTCGCTGATCTTCAGGCTCGAACAGGGCTGCGTCGCGGCCGGGTCGGCGTTCGGCATCGGTCATCCTCTCTCGTCGTGCTCGATGGCTTGCCGGAGCCCTTATCGCGACGGGAGCCGTCGCGTCCATCGCCAGAAGAGAGCGCCTCGACGGTGATACTGTTCTGGCCTCTGGACGCCGACAATGCGCATCGCCACATCCGGCGTGATCCGTGGCAATGCCATTAGCCTGCATGAGAAGAGGCCTGACGTGAGTTCTGTCGATCCAACCGCCGGTGACGCCCACCCGACAGGGGAAGCATCCGGCGTCACCCGGCGCGCGGCGTTGCAGGCCGGCGTGGCCGTCGCCGCCGTCGCGCCATTCG